>NZ_JABAFQ010000021.1 GCF_012843705.1 Fusobacterium sp. FSA-380-WT-3A
TTCGACTACTAGTTATTAAGTTTTTTGACTATTAGTTATTAAGTTTTTTGACTATTAGTTATTAAGTTTTTCGACTACTAGTTATTAAGTTTTTTGACTATTAGTTATTAAGTTTTTTGACTATTAGTTATTAAGTTTTTCGACTATTAGTTATTAAGTTTTTCGACTATTAGTTATTAAGTTTTTCGACTACTAGTTATTAAGTTTTTCGACTACTAGTTATTAAGTTTTTCGACTACTAGTTATTAAGTTTTTTGGAAACTAGTTTCCTAATTTTTTGATTACTTGTTCTTGAAATTTTAGAATACAAAAAATTAAATTTTATTTTATATTTATTAGTTATTTTTTATAAAGATATTTTTTTAGGAATCAGTTTATTTTTTTGAAAATAAAACTAAAATCTCAATAAAAAATATATTTTTTATTTCATTTATTTCATAGAAAAAATAGAAGAAAAAAAGAAAAGAAATAAAAAATTTATAGTTTTATATACAAAAAAGAGAGAGAAAATTTTCTCTCTCTTTAGTTATTATATGATTTTTTAGACTAATTCTATAATTAGAATTTGTATGTCCATCCTAAATAGAATTCTCCATAGTAGTCATCAGCTGGATCTTTTTGTCCATTTGGTGCATCATATTTATTAAAGTCATATTCATAGTATCCATCTATTGTTAAGTTAGGTGTAACATCATATGCTGCATTTAATATAGCAATGTGTCTATTATTTTCTACTCCTTCTACACCTTTCTCATCTTGAACATCATTAGCAAATTGATATCTATATTCTGCTCCTACTCTGAAGTTATCAGTAGAGAATAATTGTCCTCTTAATCTTACTTGATGTCTGTAATCATGAGATTCATTTCCACCTAAAGCTTTTTCTCCTTCAAAATAGTAAGCTAATTGAACTGGTCCATAAGAAATTTGTACTGGTTCAGCTTCTAAATATAAAGCATCGTCTGCATTTGTATTATAGAATACATAAGCTGGAGTTGCCCATCCTGAAATCATTCCATATTCATATGACATAGGAATGTATAATTTATCATATTTAGATTCACCTCTCCATTTTGCTCCTAATGTAAAGTGTTCAAAATGTCTAGTAGCTGCTAAATCTATTCTGTGGTTAGTTGAATGCATTCCATCATCTGTATCTGCTGTCCAAGTTTTTCTAGCCATTAAATCAAATGTCCAGTTATCTCCTAAAGCTAAAGATACAGTATTTCCAAAGTGAACTCCTTCACCTATATCATATCCACCTGATGTATTGTCTATCTCGATATATTGTCCAACAGATGTAACTCTTAATACTGGAGCTGCTTTAACTTCCTCAACTACTGCTGGTTCTGTAGCAACTTCTGCTACTGGCATAACTTCTTTTGCGTAAGAAACTGATGCAACTGATAATGCTGCTAATAATAATGCTAATTTTTTCATAATAAATATCCTCCTATATTTGAAGTTTTTTTTATTGTCATAACTAATCCCCGTTATGTTTACTTTATACCTCATTTTCTTATATTTGTAAATACTTTTTTTGAATTTTCTTTTTTTGTATATTTTTTTATATAGTTTTGTTACATAATTTCAATTTTAGAACTTTTGTAGTTTGTTCAAATTATAACTATTGTGTTTTTTAGATTTTTTTATAATTCTAACATAAGAACTCTAAATAATAATTTTAGATTTACATTTCCTTTGATTTTATTTTTTATTTCCATAACCTTTTCTAGTTTATCAAAATCTTTTATGAAATGACAAATATAATCACAAATCTCCATAGATATATTTCTATCATTATTACATGAGATAGCTATTTCTTCACCTAAACTAAGTCTTTCAGCTACATCTATATAATCTATATTTTTATAGAGATTTATTAAACCTTTATAAATTTTTATTTTATTCTCTAAAACTTCTTTATCTAATTCAAAATTTTTAGTTTCTGAAAATTCTTTTTTTAATTTCAAATAATTAGAAATACTTTCTCCTAATTTTTCATAAGAAAAACCACTTTGTATATCTAAATTATATTTAAGATATTTTTCAATCTCCTGTCCTTTTCCTAAGAAAAATTTATATTCATCTAAATTTACACCTAACTCCTCAGGATTTCTATTTTTTATTTTTAAAATAGTAGCTCTCGATTTTATTGTAGGTAATAAATCTAAATTTTTTGAAAGTAGTATAAAAAAGTTACCTTTTTCTGGTTCTTCAATTATTTTTAATAGAGCATTAGAAGATTCTTTTTTTAATTTTTCAGAATCTTTAATTATAAAAATTCTATTACCTCCCTCATAGGTAGTACTTGAGGCAATACGTCCAATCTCTCTGATATCTTCTATTTTTACTCCATTTTCATCTTCAAATATTTCTAAATCTCCATGAGTTAAACTGTTGATTCTTAGACAACTTTCACATCTATCACAAAAATCATACTCTAACTCTTTACAGGTCAAAGCCTTTGAAAATCCAAGAGCAAATTTCATAAGGAGTTCTCTGTCCTCACCATAAAAAATATAAGTTCCCTCTTCTTTTTTATTTCTTAGCTCATTAATTAAAAAATTCTTTGCTTCTTCGTTAGATATTATATCCTTAAACATTTTTATTACCTAACCTATATTATTTTTTATAATTCCTTTTATCTTTTCAATTTCTCCATCTATATATAAAGCTGCTATATAAGCTTCAAAACCTGTAGCCTCTCTATACTCCATTACAGTACAAGTTTGTGGAAAAGATTTTATATTTCCATTTTTTGCTTTATTTATAATTTGAAGATATTTTTCATCTACCTCTGGTAAAATTTTTTTTAAAATTTCACTTTGAGCTTTAGCATTTACATGTTTTACTACATTATTATTTAGATTTCTAAGATTGAAACCTTTTAATACAAAGTATTCTCTTACATAGGTTTCCCATACAGAGTCACCTAAGTAAGCTAATACTAGACCATTAGTCTCCTTTAAATTTATAGAGACCATGTTGTTTTATCCTTTCCATCTTTTATTTTTATTCCCATTTCTCCAAGTCTATCTCTTATTTCATCTGATAGAGCCCAATTTTTTTCAGCTCTTGCTTTTCTTCTGATTTCTAATAAGAACTCAACTAAATCAGTTGTTAAGTTTCCTATATTTTCTTGAGTTTTTAAAGTTACTCCTAAAACTTCTTCCATTATTTTTTCTATATATTTTTCAGCAAGTTCTAAGTTTTGAATTCCTATTTGAGATACTTTTTCAATATCTACATATTTATTTATCTCTTTTACTAATTCAAATATAGCTCCTATTCCTTGAGCTGTATTAAAATCATCATCCATAGCTTCTATAAATTTCTTTTCAGTATCCTCTACAAATGATTTTAATCCCTCTAAATTATCTCCACCATCTGTAGCTCCTGATTTAATTTTTTCTCTTAATCTTTCTACAGCATTATCTATTCTTTCTAATCCTGATTTAGCTTGTTCTAACTCATTATTAGAAAAATCTATTGGTTTTCTATAGTGAGCTCCAAGTACAAAGAATCTTATAACTCTTCCTTCAAAATGCTCTAAAACTTCCCTTAATAAGAAAAAGTTTCCTAAAGATTTTGACATTTTCTCTCCATTAACATTAATATATCCATTATGCATCCAATATCTAGCATATTCTTGGTGAGAGCTACATCTTGATTGAGCTATTTCATTTTCATGATGTGGGAATATTAAATCTTGTCCTCCACCATGAATATCAAATACATCTCCTAAAAGTTTACTAGACATAGCTGAACATTCTATATGCCAACCAGGTCTTCCTTTTCCCCAAGGTGAATCCCAACTTGGTTCTCCCTCTTTTGCTTTTTTCCATAGAGCAAAATCAAGAGGAGATTTTTTAATATCATTAACTTCTATTCTTGCTCCTGCTTTTAAGTTTCCTATATCTTGATGAGAAAGGCATCCATAACCCTCTTTATTTTTTTCTACCTCAAAATATACATCTCCTTCAGCTTCATAAGCATATCCTTCAGAGATAAGTTTTTTAATAATTTCTTGCATTTCTCCAATATATTCAGTAGCTTTAGGTCTTATCATTCCTTCTTCTTTAAGATTTACTTTTTTAGTATCTTCAAAATATGCCTCTATATATTTTCTTGCTATTTCATTAGAAGTTACTCCCTCTTCATTAGCTCTTTTTATAATTTTATCATCTACATCTGTAAAGTTTTGAACATATTTTACTTTATATCCTCTATATTCAAAATATCTTCTCACTGTATCAAATACTATAGCTGGACGAGCATTTCCTATATGGATATAATTATATACTGTAGGTCCACATACATACATAGACACTTCATTTTCTTTTACTGGTATAAATTCTTCGACTTTTCTTGTCATTGTATTGTAGATTTTTATCATATTCTATAACCTCCTAATTTTCTAAAAATTTTATATCATCTATTGTTGTTATTTTTATATTTTCATAATCTCCCTCTAATAGCTTTACTTTTCCAAAATATCTTTCTACTAAAGAGGAGTCATCTGTACCTATAAAATTTTCATTTTTTGCTTTTTCATAGGCCTCTATTAAAACTTTTCCTCTAAAAACTTGAGGAGTTTGAGCTAAAAATAAAGTGGCTCTTTTTGGAGTAGAAGTTATAAAACCATTTTCATCTACTACTTTTATAGTATCTTTTACAGGCATTCCTATTACTACTCCATTTATTTCACTATTTTCATTAAATTCCTTTAGGGATTTTTCTATATATTCCTCTTTGAAAAAAGGTCTAACTCCATCTTGTACTGCAATAATATTTTCTTTTTTACAAACTTGAAGTCCATTATATATAGATTCTTGCCTTTCTTTTCCCCCCTCAACAATATCAGAAACTTTTTTTATTTTAAATTTTTCACATAGATTTTTGACTTCTGATATTAATTCTTTTTTAGTTACTACAACTATATTTTCTATATAATTAGATTTTTCAGCAGTTTCTAAAATATTTATAAAAAGTGGTTTTCCTTTGTGGTATAAAAATTGTTTTGGATAGTCAAGTCCCATTCTTTTTCCTACACCAGCAGCTGCAACAATTAAAGTACATTTTATTTCAATGTTACTACTGTACAACCTACACCACCTTCTCCTTGTCCTCCAAATCTAAAATCTTTTACATATCTACAATTTTTTAGATATTCAACAATTCCTTTTCTTAGAGCTCCTGTACCATTTCCTGTTACAACTTGAATCTCTTTATATCCTGTTAAAACTGCCTTATCCATATAAGATTCTAATTCATAAATTGCTTCTTCTACCATTTTTCCTCTTAAGTCAATCTTAGAACCTACACGGCTACTTTTTGAAGAAGTTACTTGAGTATACTCTTTTGTTTTCTTCTCAGTTATTTTTCTAATATCATCAATAGATACTTCTAGTTTTAATATTCCTGCTTGAATTAATACAGTTTCCTTTGTTTTATTGATTTTTAAAATATCAGCATATTGTTTTAGACTATTTACTAAAACTTTTTCTCCCTCTTTAAAATCTATTTTTCTAGCTACTTTTGGTTTTTGTTCTACATTTTCCTCTTTTTCTTTTCCTAAATTGCTTCTAAGCATATTAAGACTTTTTTGTACACTCTTAGCATCATCTTTTTTAGTTTCTTCTGATTGAAGTTTTTTTACAAGGGCAGCTGCTTTATTTTGCATATCTTTCATCATTTGGTCAGCTTTTTCATAGGCCTCTTTTAAGATATTATTTTTTTCTATTTCTAATTTTCTAAGTTTTTCTTCATATTCTACTTGGTCTTTTTTAACTTTTTCTTTTAACTCTTCAACCTGTACTTTCATTAAATCTAATTCATCAGATTTTTCTTTTATATTAGTAATCATTTTTTCAACTTTTTTATTTTCATCGCTAATATATGATTTTGCTTTTTCTATAATTTCATCAGAAACCCCTAATCTTTTTGCTATAGTTAAAGCATTACTTTCTCCAGGAATTCCTATAAGTAATCTATAAGTTGGAGATAAAGTTTCAGAATTAAATTCCATTGAAGCTGTTTCTATTTCCTCTTCATTATATCCATAAGCTTTTACTTCACTATAGTGGGTTGTTATCATTGATTTTACTTTTCTATCTTTTAAATAATCTATAACAGCCATAGCAAAGGCTGAACCTTCTACTGGGTCTGTACCTGAACCTAACTCATCTAATAAAACTAAAGAGTTTTTAGTTACAGAAGTAAGAATACTTTGAACATTTTTTAAATGTCCAGAGAAAGATGATAAAGATTGTTCTATACTTTGTTCATCTCCAATATCAGCGTAAACACCTGAAAAGAATCCTATACTTGAAGTTTCACTAGCTGGAATAGGAATTCCAGATAATGCCATAAGAGTTAAAAGTCCAGCTACTTTTAGAGCAACTGTTTTTCCTCCTGTATTTGGTCCAGTAATAAGTAAAGTATTATATTTTTTCCCAATTTCAAAAGTTAATGGAACTACTTTATCTCTTTCAATAAATGGATGTCTTCCTTCTATAATACTTAATTGTTCTCTTTGATTTATCTCTGGAATATTACACTTAAAATCTAAAGCAAATCTAGTTTTTCCACTTAACATATCTATTTCTAAAACTGATTCAGCTATTTTTCTTACATCATCTATATTTACTCTGATTTGGTCTGTAATTCTAAGAAGAATCTTTCTTATTTCTTCCCTTTCTCTAGCTTCTAATTCTCTCATTTTATTATTAAGAGATACTACTCCTAAAGGTTCAATAAAAACAGTTTGTCCACTAGAAGACCTGTCATGTTCTATCCCTTTTATAACTCCTTTAAAGTCAGCTTTAACAGGAATAACATTTCTTCCATCACGGTTAGTAACTATTTTTTCTTGAATAGCACGAGATAAAGTTTCGTCAGAAAACATCTCATCAAACTTTCTTTTTATATTAGCTGATAATAATTTTTTTTGTCCTCTAATATCTCTTAGCTCTAATGATGCTTCATCTTGGATATTTTTTTCATTATCTATTGTTTTATTAATTATATCTTCAATAAATTTTAGTGTTGGAACTTGTGAAAATCTAGCTTTTAAATTTTTATATTTTTCAAGTTCATCTATTTTATTTTTAAATAATCTAAAAATTCTTAAATTTTGATTGATATCATATAACTCTTCTGGCTCAAAAAACATCCCAATAAGTTCACATTTTCTTAAAGTTTCTATTATATCTCTTAAATTAAAGATTTCTATTCCACCATCATATTTGGAAAAATCTATAAAATCTCTTAAAATTTCAAAATCTTTTTTTAGAGAGTTTATATCTGAATAAATTTTAAAATTTTCAACTTTAGTTCTATTTCCCTTTGTAATCATATACTGAGCTAAAACATTTTTTAATTTATCAAACTCTAGTACACTATAATTATGATTTTCCAAAATTATCACCTTTTCTAAAATTATATAGTTTTTCATAATATTATATCATAATTTTCTTGTAATTTTTCAAAGTTTTTTAATTTTTTAAATTTTTTTCTTCTATATCTGAAAAAAATTATTGATTTATTTTTAAGTTAATGATATAATAATATGCAACATTATTTTAGGGGGGTGCACTATGCAAAGATGTGAAATCACTGGTAAAGGTCTTACATTTGGACATCAAATTTCTCACTCTCACAGATTAACTAACAGAGTTTGGAAACCAAATCTTCAACCAGTAACTATAATGATTAATGGAAAACCTCTTAGAGTTAAAGTTTGTACTAAAGTTTTAAAAACTTTAAAATCTGCAAATGAAGTTGAAGTTATGCAAATATTAAAAGCTAACGAAAATACTCTAAGCCCAAGAATTGTTAAAGCATTAAACAAATAATAACAAATTCAATAGGTATATAAAAAAAGACAGCATTCTATGACTAGTCTTTTTTTATTACTTTATTTTTGGAGGATATTATGATTTTTCATAAAATTAATTTAGAAACTTGGAATAGAAAAGAGATATTTAAACTTTATTCAAATGATGTTCCTTGTACCTTTAGTTTAACTACTGATATAGATATTTCTAGTTTAATCCCTAAACTTAAAGAAAAAAATATAAAATTTTTTCCTGTAATTTTATATGCTCTGTCATATATAGTTAATTGTCAAAAAGAGTTTAAAATGAATTTAGATAAAGATAGTAATATAGGATTTTATGATGTTGTAAATCCAAGTTATACTTTTTTTCATAAAGATAATGAAAGCTTTTCTAATCTTTGGACTGAATTCTCAGAAAATTTTGAAGAATTTTATAAAAATTATCAAAAGGATGTTGAAATTTATGGAAAAAATAAAAGTTTTATAGGAAAACCTCAAATTGAAAATAATCTTTTTAATGTTTCAAGTATCCCTTGGACAACTTTTACAGGTTTTAATCTAAATTTAAAAAATGGATATAACTATTATCCACCTATATTTACTTTTGGAAAATATTTCACAGAAAATAATAAAATTCTTTTACCATTAGCTATTCAAGTTCATCATGGAGTTTGTGACGGATATCATGTGGCAAAGTTTATAAATAGTCTTCAAGACTTTATAAATAATTTTAATTTTTAAATAAAAGAACTGTTATAAATTAAATTTATAACAGTTCTTTTTACTTTTATTAATTATTTAGAAAATTTATTTTTAAAATTTCTCCAGTCAACTATTGAACCACCATATCTTCCAGTACTTTTCCTCAAAAATTTTCTTATATCTTCTATTAAACAATAGATTATTGGAATAACTATTAAGGTTAAAAGAGTAGCTGAACTAAGTCCAAAAATAACTACAAAAGCCATTCCATCATACAGTTCTGAACTTTCTCCATTACTTAAAGCAAGAGGTATCATTCCTAAAATTGTAGTTAAAGTAGTCATCAAAATTGGTCTAAGTCTAGTTCTTCCAGCCTTTATAACTGCTTCATTTAATTCAACACCATTTTCTCTTTCAGTTTTTATAAAATCTATCAAAACTATAGCATTATTTACAACTATTCCAGCTAGCATTACAAAACCTACAGCTACCATTGAATCCATTGTTTTTCCAGAAAGTTTTAAACTATAGAAAGCTCCTGTTGTAGATAATGGTACTGACAACAATATTATAAATGGTAATATAAAAGATTCAAATTCCCACACCAAAATAAAATATATTAAAAATAATCCGATAGCAAATACATAAGATAGTTCCGACAACATATCTTGCATACTTGAAGTTTTTCCACCAAAACCAAAACTTATATTGTTAGGATAATTTCCCTCATTAAATATACTTACTATTTTATTATTAACTTCCATTAATTTATTTTCATCAGTTAAGTTTGCATAAAGTATTACTTTCATTTTTTTATTTTCTTTTTCAATTTTTGCTGGTCCTTCAATTATTTCCAATTTTGCTATATCAGAAATTTTTATATTTTTTCCACTTGGTAAAGTTATTCTTGAATCCATCAATAACTTATTAGACTCTCTATATTTTTTCTCCAATTGGACTGTAACATCTATCTCAGCATTATCACTATAAATCTCAAAAGGAACTCCACCTAAAATTTGATATTGAATAGTTTTTGCTATTGTTTCTATATCTACTCCATAATAGGCTGCTTTCTCTCTATCTACAACTATTCTAGCTTCTGGTTTTCCTCCATCTAAAGAAGTTTTAAACTCTGCTATCCCATTTATATTTTTTATCTTTCTCTCTAAATCTTTTATTACTTCTTCTAGTATAGCCATATTATCTGAATACAATTCAAATTCTAAATCATAGATACCTCTAGTTCCATAAACAAATTTTGGTACAACAGCTATTTTTACATCAGGAATATTAGCAAATCTTTTTCTTAAATCTCGTAAAATTTCTCCCATTGATTCTTCTCTTGAAGTTTTTAAGCCCATATTCATATTAATTGCCACACTTTCTGTATCTCCAGAAACTGTGTAAGTTTGAAGATTTTTTATTCCTTTAGTTCTTTCTTCTAAAATTTTTCCTATTTTATCAGTCATATTTACATCAGAACCATTTGGAAGTAAAGCAACTACAGCAAATCTTCCTATATCTGTAGTGGGATTAAATTTTCCCCCTATAGTTTTTGCTACAAACATAGAACCAATAAATAATAATACTGTTATTCCTATAATTCTTTTTTTATACTTTAAAGATATAGATAAAAAGTCTACATATTTTTCTTTTACATATTTAAAAATTTTTCCTTCTGTTGATATGGTATTTTTATATGACATTATTTTACTAGATACCATTGGTACAAAAACTAAAGCTACTACTAAAGAAGCCATTAAAGAATAAGTTATTGCATAACTCATATCTTGAAACTGTTGTTTTGCTATCCCCTCTTGAAATACCAATGGAAAAAATACAGATACTGTAGTTAAAGTAGAAGATAAAATTGGCATACCTACTTCTTCTGCTCCTAATTGGGAAGCAATTCCTCTATCCTCATTTAATTCACTCATATGTCTAAAAATATTATCTACAACAACTACAGAGTTATCTACTAACATTCCAATTCCTAAAGAAAGTCCCATTAATGAAACCATATTTAAACTTAATTTTTGAGCATTTAATAAGAAGAAAGTAAATATGATTGAAACAGGAATAGCTGTTGATATAATAAGAGTAGAACTTAAATTTTTTAAGAATATAAATAATATTCCTGCAGCTAAAAAAAGTCCTAAAATTGCTGTATTTTTTACATTTAAGATTGAGTTCACCACTGTAATTGAAGAATCATATTCAAAAATTATATCAGAATTTAATGGAAGAGAAGTTTTTACATCCTCTACAACCTCTTTTAATCCCTTTACTATGTCTATAGTATTTCCTGAATCTGTTTTTCTAACAATAATTCCAATTGCTTCTGCTCCCTCTTTCCTATATATACTATCTTTTTCTTTTTTTTCTATTCTTACATCAGCAATCTCTTTTAATCTCAATAGATGTCCATCTTTATTTAATAAAATTATATTTCTAACTTCTTCTACTGTTTCAATTTCCCCTTGCACTTTTACAATATATTCTTTATACCCTTCTCTAATTTTTCCACTAGGAACACTAATATTAGAAGCTTTTATCTTATTAATAACATCACTAATATTTAAATTATAATTTTCTAATTTTTCTGGGTCTATTTCTACTAATACTTGTTGTTCATTACCTCCACGAACTACTACTTCTGAAACTCCCTCTACTTTTTCCAGCATTGGACTTAAAATATTTTCAGAGTAAGTTCTCATTTCCATCATATCCCCACCAAACATAACTAAATTGGCTATTGGAGCATTTTGGTTTGAACTTTCCCTTATAAAAGGTTCATCCATATCTTCAGGTAATTTATTTTTTATTTTATTTATTTCATTTTGTACTAAAGTTAATTTAGTATCTATATCTACTCCATATTCAAATTCAATTTCTATTGAGGACTCTTCAGCTTCAGAAGTAGAACTAAAACTTTTAACTCCATCTATATTAGGTAAAATATCCTCTATTTTTCTAGTTATCATCTTTTCCACATCAGAGGGAGTTGCTCCATCCCAATTTATTCTTACTCTTATAATAGGATATTCTGTATTTGGTTGTAATTCTACAGGCATTTTTCTCATTCCTAAAATTCCAAATACTACCATTGAAATTATAATCATAAATGCTGTAGCTGGTTTCTTTATTGAAAATTCTGAAATAGATTTCATTCTGCTCTCTCCTTAATTTTATCATTATTATTCAATAAATATTGTCCCTCTATTACTACTCTATCTCCTTCTTGATAATCTTTAAAAATTATCTCTTGATAATTTCCAATAGATTCTTTTGAATCAACTTTATATATTAAAGCTTTTCCATCTCTCATTATAGCTATATAAGTATACAAATCTTTTACCATAATAGCTTCTTTTGGAATAAATAACCCTGTTGTTTTTCCCTGATTTATTTTTACTTTTCCATACATTCCCTTTAAAATATCTTTTTCTTCATTATTAAAAGTAATTTTTACTTGATATTTTTTAGTATCTTGATTAGCTGACAAATTAATACTTTCTATTTTTCCTACAACTTCCTTATTTAATTCCTCTATATATATTTGTGCTTCATCTCCCACTTTAATATTATTAACACTTTTTCCAGATATAGCTACTTTTATTTCCATAATACTATTATCTATAACAGATAAAATCTCACTATTAGGGGTTATTTTTTCTTCCAATTTTAAATCTAAATCTATTATAACCCCATCAATTGGAGCTTTCACTAATAATCTTTCTTTTTTATCCTTAACATCTAAAAAATTTCCCTCTGCTGTTTTATAAACTCCATAACTTTGAGATAGATTATTTTTAGCTGTTAAATAAGTATCCTCTGAAATAAAATCTTTTTTATATAATTTTTCATATTTTTCAAAGGATATTTTTTGAGTTTCATAATCTGATTTTGCTTTATATAAATTTCCCTCTCCTTGTAAATAGTTTGTTTCTGTTTCTATATCTTCTAATTTTAAAATAACTTCATCCTTTGTTATATTATCTCCATTTTTAAAATAAATCTCTTTGACATAACCACCTGTGGGAGTTATTATTTTTACATCATTATTTGGATTTATCTCTCCATTATAAATCTCTATATTATCCATTGTTATTTCTTTTAATTCTATACTTTTTACCTCTTTTGTCACTTCTTTTTTAGGAAGAGGTTTATCATCTTTACATGAAATTAATAATAATGTCATAGATACAAATAATATAATTTTTTTCATCTCATTCTCTCCTCTATTTTCTCAATACCATATATTTTTCATAAGCTAAAAAGTAATTTAATTTTGAATTATAATATTCTACTTTTGTTAACATCATATCTTCTTCTGCTTTAAGATAATCAATAGTATCAATCAATCTATTTTCATATTTTTCTTTTTCAATATTATAAGTTTCTAAAGAGGTTTCAAAGGCTTTTCTATTACTCTCCACAGTTTTTTCCAAAGTAAAAATATTATTATAAGCATTTATCATATCTTTTCTCAAATTATCTAATTCTTCATCTCTTGTTAATTTTAATTTTTCTACATCTAATTTAGAACTTCTATAAATATCCATATCACTTCCAAAATTAAATATATCCCATTCAAAAGAGATTCCAGCTCTCCATTCCCAATCATCCTGATGTCCTGAAAAACTATTTGAAAGTCTATCTGTTTCTATATTAGTATACGAATATTCAGCATTTATTTTAGGAAAAAAACTACTTAAACTTTTATTTGCTTCAGCCTCTTTTATATCTATATTTTTATCTAAAATTTTAGATTGAACACCATTTTTTAAAGTATTTTTTATATCCTCTTCCAATACTATATTTCCCATATCTATATTTTTTAAGTCTAGTTCTTTTACTTCTATTTCTTCATTAGGGTCTATTCTTAAAAGAGTCTTCAAAGCCAACTTTCCTGTTATTAAATTATTTTTAGCCTCAAGAATTTTTCCCTCTGTTTGATGTAGTGAACTCTCTAATTTTAATATCTCTGTTTTATCTACCAATCCTAAATTTCTAAATTCTATTTGTCTTTCTAACTCTTTTTCTTTATCTTCATATGATTTTTCATAAACTAGTAATATTTCTCTATTATAAAGACATTGAATATAGCTTTCTAAAACCTTGATTCTCAAATAATTTTCTTCATTATATAAATTTATCTTTTCTAAATCTTCATTATATTTTGCTAATTTAACATCATTATATTTTTCTCCCCCAGAAAAAATAGTTTGTTTAGCTTTTAATGAGTTGTTAAATTTCTCATCCTCATATTGTTTTTCTATTTTTTCATAAGAACTTGTTATTTGAATTGTAGGAAGTAAATTTTTTACTTTGGAATTCTTTTGAAGTTTTTTTTGAGTTAATGTCAGTTCCTGAATTTGTAAGCTCCTATTATTTTTTTTAGCAATTTCTAGAGCCTCTTCAAAAGAGATTTCTTTAGCAAAAGCACAGTTTATAATCAAAAAAAATAAAAATATTTTTTTCATTTTTCCTCCATCAACCTTTTTTATTTTATATTATAAACTATAATATTTATAATATGTATATTTTTTTATCTTAAAAATATTTTGTGACATGAAAATGACAAAAAAATAAAAAAGAGTGAAACCTCACTCTTTTTTATTTTTGGGGAAATTTATTATTTTTTGCATTTTTATTAACTTCACCCTTATGACGAGAACTATAAAAAAAAAGTTTATTTTTTAGGTAAAAATTTTTTACTGATTTTTTATAAAAAATATTATATAATATTATAAATTTTGTTTTTTGTTTAGGAGGGAAACCATGAAAAAATTTGTCACTTCTGGAGTATGTGCTAGAGAAATAGCTTTAGAAATTGATGATAAGGGAATTATTAAAAATGTTAAATTTATAGGTGGGTGTGATGGGAATACTCACGGTATAGAAAATTTAATAATCGGGATGTCAAAAGATGAGGTTATAAAAAAATTAAAAGGTATTACTTGTGGTAAAAAATCTACATCTTGTCCAGACCAACTTACAAAAATTTTAGAAAATAATTTCTAATTAAAAAAGGGAGAAAATTCTCCCTTTTTTAGTGTGGTTTATATAAAGAGTCTACTTTATATTTTCTTTTTCTGTTTTAGCTATTACCAAAGTACAAACAGCATCTCCTGTTACATTTACTGTTGTTCTAAACATATCTACAAATCTATCTATTCCCATAACAAGTCCAATTCCTTCTAAAGGAAGTCCAACTTGGACTAAAACCATTCCTAACATTATTACTCCAACTCCAGGTACTCCAGCTGTTCCTATTGAAGCTAAAGTAGCTGTAAGAATTATTGTAATATAATTTCCCATTGTTAAATCTATTCCATATATTTGAGCTATAAATATTGTGGCTACCCCTTGCATAACTGCTGTTCCATCCATATTTATTGTATTTCCTAAAGGAATTGTGAAAGATGAAATCGCCTTAGAAACTCCAAAATTTTCTTGCATAGTTTTTAAAGATGATGGTAAACAAGCACTACTTGAGGCTGTAGAAAAAGCCACTAACATTGTTGGGGCAAAGTTTTTAAAGAATTTTATAGGATTATATTTTCCAAATAATACTAAAATACTTTGATAAGTTACAAAGCAATGAATAAATAATATTATTACTACACCTATAAAATATTTAAATAATGGAATTATAGCTACATATCCTAAAGTTGTAAAAGTTTTTGCTATTAATCCAAATACACCTATTGGAGCAAATAACATAATAATTTCTACTAATTTTAAACTTATATTATTTCCAGCTTCAAAAAGTTTTTTAACTTCACTTGCTTTTTCTCCTAATAGAGATATTGCTATCCCTAAAATTATAGAGAAAACTATTATTTGTAACATATCCCCTTTTGCTAAAGCTTCTATGGGATTTATAGGTATCATATCCAATAAAATATCTACAAATGGTTTTGTTTTAGCTACTGAAACTGAAGTTGTAGCTATATCACTAATATTTACTCCTCTTCCAGGATTTATTATATTTCCTCCTACTAAAGCTAATATTACAGCAACAGCAGTTGTTGAAAGATAGAATATTAAAGTTTTTGCTCCTATTCTTCCTAATTTTGTTACATCTTCTATTCCAGCTGCTCCCATAACCAAAGAACATAGAACTAATGGAACAACTACCATTCTAATGGCTCTTACAAATCCATTACCTAAAAAAGTAAATACAAAATTTAAAAGATATTTTTCTACAAAAGGATTATCTTTTAGAGGATGTAATACTAAACCTACTATAACTCCTATTATTAGAGCTATAAAAATTTTTGTGGTTAATGATATTTTTCTTTCTCTCTCCATTTTTCCTCCTCCAATTAACTAGTTATTTTATTTTTTCAATGAAAAGAGTATATCAAGATTTAAAAAAAAATCAATATTTTTTTATTTTTTTTATATATTGTTGTATTTTTTTCAATTTTATAAGCATAATAAACAATTTCTAAACATAAAATCAATTATATATATTCCTTTAAAAAAATATATATAAAAAATAAATAAAGCACCTAAAGGTGCTTTATTTTCTCAATTTATTAGTTCCTTCAAATATAACTCCATCTTCTATAGATAATTTTGAACTGATTATATCTCCATAAATTTTTCCATTTTTTATAAATTCTACATCTGTAGCCTCAGCTTTTCCTTTAAATAGACCAGATATTATTATTCTCTCAGCTTTTAAGCTTCCTGTTACTTCTCCTTTTTCTCCTATAGTTATAAGAGCAGTAGATTTTATACTCCCCTCTACTTTTCCATCTATATAAATATTACAAGATATATCTATATCACCTTTTATTTTTGTGTATTCTGATATCATGGTTATTCCCACACCAGAATATTCTATTGTTTTTTTTGGTTGAAACATTTTGTTCTCCTTCTATGTTATTTCTCTATATTAAATTTTTTTAATTTTCTGTACAATGTTGTTAATCCTATATTCATTTTTTCAGAAATCATTTTTTTACTTTCTGTAGAATTTCCATATTTTTTTAAACTTCTTATAATATATTCTTTTTCTAATTTTTCAAATTCTTCAAATAAAAATTCTTCCTCTTTCTCTAAAAAAACTTTTTCCTCTTTTATAATTTTCTCTTTATCATCTTTTTTTAAAATATCTTCTGGCAACATATTTTTTTCTATTTTTTCATTATTACCACAAGTATTCATCATCAATTCTATAATATTTTCCAACTCTCTAACATTTCCAGGCCAATCATATTCTAATAATAAATCTAATACCTCTCTATCCATCTCTTTTATTGTTTTATTAGCTATCAAACTATATTTTTTTATGAGTTCTTCCACTATTGGTTCTATATCCTCTTTTCTTTCTCTCAAAGGATGAGTTTGAATAGGTATCACATTTAATCTATAATATAAATCTTCTCTAAATTTTTTCTCTTTAATTTTTTGTTTTAAATCAGCATTAGTAGCTGCTATAATTTTAATATCTAAATCTATACTTTTATTAGACCCTATTCTTTCTATTTTTTTCTCTTGTAAAACTCTTAATAATTTTGCTTGTAAATATAAAGGCATATCACCTATTTCATCTAAAAAAATTACCCCTGTATTAGCCAATTCAAATTTTCCCATATGTCCATTGTTATTAGCTCCTGTAAAAGCTCCTTTAACATAACCAAAAAGCTCACTTTCTAATAGTGAATCTGGTATAGCTGAACAATTTATAACAACAAAGGGCTTATCCTTTCTATTTCCACAAGAGTGTATTGAACGTGCTATTAACTCTTTTCCTGTTCCACTTTCTCCTGTTATTAATACAGTAGAATTTGAATTTGAAATAGCTTGTATATATTCTTTTAAAGATAAAATTGCCTGTGATTTTCCATGTATATCATCTAAAGTTATCCTGTTATATTGACTACTTACTTCAACGATATTTTTACTAATTTTTTGTATATCATCAAAAATAAAAGCGTCCTCTCTTTTTTTACTAAGTGAATTTAAAGGGAATTTTTTCCCACTTACCATATATTCCTTATCATTTATTATTAATTTAAAAATTTCTTCATTCATTATATAATCATTTTGACTAATTATTTTCATTTTTTTTCCAATAGGACTAAAAACTAATTTTAATTTTTTCATTCCAATTTGATTTATAGTCAAAATCTCATTATCACTATTGATAACTATAACACCTTTTGTCATATTATTTAATATTTGATTAAGAGTTTCTTCTTTTTCTTTCTGAAGCAAACTTTCTTTATATTCGTTAAACTTCATCCCTATAAATTCAGCTATTTGTTTTGTAAAATTTAAATAAGAATTTACATCAGAAAGTATTTTATTTTTTTGCTCCTCTGTAAAGCAAACTAAACCTAGAACACCTTCTATTTCACCATTACAATATATAGGTGTAGAAATCTCTAAAGTTTCCTTACACCTTTTTTTATCTATACATTCTACACAAAGACAATGTTGTCTTGGATTTTCTATTACATTTGTACTTCCTGTTTCCAAAGTATTTTTATAAACACTACCTAATACCTCTTCTCCATCTTCATCAATATAAAGTCCTGTACTAGAAACCCTTTTCATATTTTTATCTACCACACCTACACCAACATCTATAACTGTAGTAATAACTTCTATATATTTTTTTACATGTTCTTTAATTTCAATAAGAGAGATTTCCATGTTCCTCCTAAATATTTTTTAATTTTCTTTTAGAAGCTGAGGCTATTCCTAACTCTTCCCTATATTTTGCCACAGTTCTCCTAGCAATTTTAAAATTATGCAAATTTATATAGTCAGCCATATATTGGTCTGTATATGGTTTTTCTCTATCTTCCTCTAAAATTAAATTTTCTATAATTTCACAAATCATCTCTTTTTCATCATTTAATACAAATAAATCCTTTATTCTCAATATCCCTTTATCTGAAGATATATATTTATTCTTTATAGCTCTTGAAATAGTTGATTCATGAATTTCTAATTTTTCAGCAACCTCTTTTAGAGTGAGATTTTTTAATTTCCCATTCTCTTGTGAAAAATATTCATACTGTCTTTCTAATATGACCTCTAATATATTCTTTAAAGTTTCATATCTTTTTTCTATAAATTTTATTAAATTATTAGCAGAATTATAATAAGTCTTATCTATATTTTCCACTTCTTTTATCTTTACTTTTGGAAGATTACCATAAAGCATTATAACTTTATACTCTCCATCAACTAACTTTATTTCTGCTTCTGGAGAAATATAATTTACTGGTTCCCCCATATAAAAACCACGGGAAGGAATAGGATTTAATTTTCTAATCATTTCAAAATATTTTTTTAGTTGCTCTGAAGTAATTTTTAATTTTTCACAAATCTTGTCTACTTTTCCCTCTGCTAATTCTCTTAAAAAATATTTTATTAGATTTTCTAAAACTATGTCATTTATCTGTTTTTTATGTAGTTGAATTATAAGACACTCTTCTAAATTTTGAGCTCCTATCCCTACTGGTTCTAAAGATTTTACTATTTCTATAGCCTTCTCTATCTCTTTTAGAGGAAATTTAGTCAAATCTTTTATCTCTTGTTTTTTTAATAAAAGATAACCTCTTTTATCTAAATTATTTATTATGTAAGAACAAAGAAATCTCATACTTTTATTGATTTTTAAATATCCTATTTGCTCTTCTAAATAATCAATTAAACTTTCCTCTTTATGAGCTATATCTAAAGGAGAAAACTCCTCTTCATCATCTGAAAAATTTTTTCTATTGATGCTTGTATATTCTACCTCTATATATGGATTAATTTCTTTTTCTTTTAAAATATATTTTTCTAAATCATAGGAAGACATCTCTAAAATATTCAGAGAGACTTTCATTTCTTGTGTTAAAACTAATTTTAAATCTTGTTTTAAATTTAATGAAAAATCCATCTCTCCTCCTAATTATTTTTTATTTTAAAGTTTCTATTAATTTTTCTACTTCAATATCTTTTGGAATATCTATTTTTCCAACTTCTAAAGTATTATCTGGTATATTTTCCATATCATTCATTTCTACTGCAATAGAATCAAAATTTTCATACATCTCTTTTGCTTTATTTGTTTCTGTTTCAACTTTTTTCTCTATAATATCCACTTTTTTCTCTAATATTTTATAAGTTTCTCCCACTTTTATATTATTTCCTTCAATGTTAGGATTTAATCTTTTTATTTCATCAACAGTTGTATTATATTCTCTAGCTAAAGAATATAAAGTATTTCCTGGTTGAACTTTATAATATATATCTTCACCCTTTGTAATTTCCTCTTTTATTGTACTTTCTTTTGTAGTTTTTCTTTCATTTTCAGGAATATAAATATCGCTTAATTTTAATTTTTCATGGACTATTCTATTTAATGATTTCTTATCAGCTTTTAAATCTACTTTTGTAACTCCAATACTTCCAAAAGAATTTTCTTCTTTAATTATATAAGTATTATTCATTTTTTGATTCATAGCTTTCCCTTGTCCACTTACTACCATTAAATCTATTCCAGGAATATTTTTAGCTAATTCTGTAGCATTCCACTCTGTATTTTCTCCAAAAGAAGAAAGAGCTATTATAAAATCTATATTATTTTCTTTTATTAATCTAACTAAATTAGGAATAACTAATATAGGCTCTTGAATTATCAATTCCCCTTTTGTTTTTTTATCCATTATTTCACTATATAACTCTGGAGAAACTATTCCTATAATAGCAAATCTTTTATTTCCTGCTCTTCCTAATAAATATGGTTTTACAAAATCTCTTCCATCTCTATATTTAACGTTTGAAGCTACTATTTTAAAATTAGAAATTTTCTCTAATTCTTTTATTCTCTCTGCTCCATAATAAAAATCACCTTTTCCTAAAGTAGTAACTTTTAATCCTACTCCATTTAATACTTTTGCTACTCCTGCTCCCTTAGTACTTTCTGAAAAATTACTTCCTGAAAAATTTCCTCCTGCATCTAAATATAAAACTTTTTCTTTTCCATGTTCTCTTTCTTTATCTTTTATTATTGTTGCCAATCTTGGATATCCTATTCCTTCTTGAATCTTTCCATTTATATTATTTGTACTAACTATTGCTAAATCATAAATTATAGGAGAGTCCTCTTTCTCTTCTATAGCTGTACATCCTACTAATAAAATCATTAATAAATAAATTATTTTCTTCAAAATAACTCCCTCCTTTTATATATTTACTACCATTATTATACTATAATTTATTCTTTTTTTCATAATTTTTTTATTCTTGTGATATAATTTAATAAAAAATTTGTGGAGGAATATTATGAAAAAAATTTTACTTATTTTTCTTTTTATAATTTCATTTGTCTTTTCTTTTTCCCAAGAGGAAAAATACTATGGAAAAATAAATAGTAAAGAGGACAAAATAAATTCTATAAATAATCATATAAAAGTTTTAGAAGATTATATTAAAGAATTAGAAGAATTAAAAACTTATGTAAATAAAAACAAATTTGACATTAATAAAAAGTCTGGTTCTCCAAAAATTGCTTTAGTACTAAGTGGTGGAGGTGCTAAAGGTGCTGGACATGTTGGAGTTTTAAAAGTTTTAGAAAAATATAATGTTCCTATTGATATGATAATTGGAACCAGTGCTGGAAGTATTGTGGGAGCCATGTACTCCATTGGTTATTCTCCAAAAGAAATAGAAGATTTTTTACTCACTCAAGAATTTGAAAAATTATTTTCAAACTCTCCAGACCGTTCTTTAAAAAATATAACTCAAAAAATTAATGAAACTAAAGGTACTCTTAGTGTTTCTATAGATAGTAACAATGATATACACTTCCCTTTAGGAGCTATAAATGGAGAGCATATTTATCTTAACTTTAAAAAAACTTTTGAAAGAGTTGAAAGAATAAATAATTTTGATGAATTTCCAATAAAATTTAGAGCTGTCACTACTGATATTAATACAGGAGAAGCCATTACTGTAAAAGATGGAGATTTAGCAAAGGCTGTTCTTATGAGTATGGCCATTCCCTCTATCATCATTCCTATAAAACATCAAGATAGTTTCTTTGTTGATGGAGGAGTTGCTAATAATTTTCCTGTTGTAGAAGCTATGAAAGCTGGTGCAGATATAATAATAGCTGTTGATATTACAGCTGACCCTAAAAATATATCAAATAATTCTAATGTTGTGGAAGTTATTGATAAAATTTCTGGATATAACAGTATGAAGAATACAAAAATTCAAAAAAATTATGCGGATATTTTAATAGTTCCCGATGTTAAAAAATTTGGAACTTTAGATTTTGAAAATATTCCTCCTATTATTAAAGAGGGAGAAATAGCTGCTGAAAACTTCTCTTCAAATCTAAAAAAACTTTCTAATAAAGAAAAATTTCTTGCTATAAAAGAAAAAGCTAAAGTTTTAACAAAGTTTGAAGGTCCTATTAATTCTATAAATCTAGTTGGAAATTCAACTTTTACTCATAAAAAAGCTATGGATTTAAAACCACAAACTAATAATTATACAATAGATGATTTAAATACTTGGACAAATAAAATATATGCTCTATCATATGTGGATAGAATTTTCTATAAGGTTCAAAATGATGATATTACTTTTTCTTTAGAGGAAAGTCCTCTATTTAAAATTTATGGAAATTTCCTTTATATTTCTAGTGATTATGGTATGGCTTTAAATTTAAATACTGATTTACCTTATAGTAATAGTTTTGGTAATAACTACTATGTAAAAACTGAAATTTCATCTTTTCCTAAATTAACTTTAGGAAATAAAAATACTTTTGAAATATTTAATATTGATTTTTCAAGAAATTACAGTTTATCATATCAATATTCTCCTGTATTCCTTTATGGTTGGAATTCAGGAAAACTTATTTCAAAATACACTACAAAAGCTTTAGGTTTTCAATATGATATTTCTTCTCCACTTTTTAATAATCTTCTTTTTGGTATATCTACAGGATGGAAATATTCTAAAAATTATTTTACTTCTGGATTACCTTATGATTTAGAAGATATAGATATTGAAAATTACATTTGGGGTGGTTCTTATATTATCTATGATAACTTAGATTCTATTTCATTTCCTACTAGAGGAACTTTTTCTTACTTAGCTGGTTTTGTTGATAGGGGAATTTCTAATTCTGGTTTTGATTTTCATGGATATAAATTTAATTTATTTAAAGCTTTTCCTATTAATAAAAAACTTTCTTTTGGTGCTTTTACTTCTGGAGGACAATTATTTAATGATGACTTTAATTACAGATATGAAGGTTTATTTAAAATAGGTGGAACAAAAAAATTTAGTTTAAATTATAAAGAGTTTGATTTTTATGGTATCCCTTATTATGGAATAGTTACTGATAAAGTTATCTCCGGTGGTATTTCTTTACAATATAGTTTAGGACCTAATATTTATCTTATTGGTAGATATAATGCTATTTCTTTTAATTCAGATTCAAAAAATTTCTTTTACCAAAAAGATAGTGAGTTTACAGATAATTTTTATAATGGTTATGGTATTGGTATAGGTTGGGATACATTATTAGGACCTCTTGAATTTTCATTAACAAATGATTCTATTAATAATGGTTTTCTATTCAATATTTATTTTGGTTATACTTTCTAAAATAATAAAAACTCTACAAGTTAGAATATTCTAACTTGTAGAGTTTTTTAGTAATTATTAAAAAAATCTTCTAATATCAATATAGCTCCTGCTATTTTTCTTTTATATGAATAATCTTTCATACAACTTATATTCTCTTGTTTTATATTACTTGGTTTATTTTTCAATTTATTTTTAAATGCTTTAAAAAATCTTTCCTCTGAAAAAAATCTCCCACTTAAAATTAATTCATCTACAGGAACTATCCAACTTGCCAAAATAATATAATCTGATAAAATATCTAAAACGTTATTTAGTATCTCCATTCCTGATTTTTTAGATACTCTATTTACAAAATCAAAATCTGTTTCTTCTTCATTTTTTTCATATCCTAAATCAATAAATTTTTTAACCACATGGTCAAAATGAACCTCAGATTCAACACAACCACTTTTTTTACAGATAGAACAGTAATTATTACTATTTTTTCTAAATAAAGGAGCATGTCCAAATTCTATCGGTTTATTTTCTGTCCCTTGTAAAATCTTTCCATCTAATACTACAGAAGTTCCTACACCTGGTCCATATTTTAAAACCCAAAAATTTCTATGGTTTTCTTTAAAATGCATCTCACTTAAAACAAGACCTTTCATATTATTTTCCAAAAGGCATTTTATTTCTAATCTTTTTTCTACTATTTCTAAAATATTAGGGATTGGACTACTTATAGCAATTTTATTTTCTATTTCTCCTTGAACTAAAATTCCCATTCCCAAAATTTTTTCTTTTATTTCTTTTATTTCGTTTTCAATAAAATCTAAAATTTTATTAAATTCTTCAATATCAAAGCTTTTCTCTCTAGACCATTCTTTTTCAAAAATAATATTTGCTTTCAAATCTGTTATTATAAAGATTATTTTTCTTTTTTGAATTTCAAGTCCTAAACAAAATCTTGATTTTTCATTTATATCAATTAGAATTTTCTTTCTCCCAACTTTATTTTCAGTTACTTCCCCTAATTCTACTAATAACCCTTCTTTTATCAAGTCACTAGTTAAAATTGTTAATGTCGCTGTTGTTAATTTC
Source organism: Fusobacterium sp. FSA-380-WT-3A (assembly GCF_012843705.1). NCBI lineage: Bacteria > Fusobacteriati > Fusobacteriota > Fusobacteriia > Fusobacteriales > Fusobacteriaceae > Fusobacterium > Fusobacterium sp. FSA-380-WT-3A. The sequence goes on from NZ_JABAFQ010000021.1 coordinate 24,257, forward strand.
AAATCTTCTGCTATTTTTTTCCTAGAACTTGCCCCATATGTATTTAAATATGATAAAACTGCCCCTATATTTGAAGACCTCACAGTCTCCATATTTAATCCTCTACCTTTGCCCATTCTTTCACCTTATTTCTATTTTTATATCTTTTAAAATACAATCGTATTCTTTTTATTAAGTATATAATATTTTTGTAAATTTCTCAATATAAAAATCAGAACAATAAAGTAACTCCAGAAATTATTAGTAATATATAAGTTATTAATAAAAATAATTTCTGGCTCATTTTTTTATGTAAAATATTTCCTATTATAGCCCCAATTATTACAGGAGGAATTCCCCACATCAATTTAGTTACTGTTTCAGGAGTAAATAGACCTATTGCATAATGACTATATCCTAAATAACTATTTAATATAAGCCAAACACAAGAAACTGTTGCTCTAAATTCTGTTTTTTCTTTAAATTTTTTAGCAGCATATATTATCAATAAAGGTCCTCCAGAAACAAACATTCCATGTATAATTCCAGCAACAAAAACAATCATTACAAGAAAAAATTCTGGTAAATCTTTTTCTGTTTTTACTAAAAGTCCTTTTAAAGCTATCCCTATTATAAATATTGCATAAAATTTTAAAAGCATTGGAACTGGTAAAACAGAATATATATAATTTCCTAACACAAGTCCTAAAAACATTATTATCATAATTTTTAAAAACTCTTTAACATTTAAACTTTTATATGAAATTATTACTATCCAAACTGCCACTAATAATCCCATAATATTTAATATTGGTTTTGCTACATCTATTCCTTCTAATAAAATACTAGGAGGCATTGCTAATACTGTCCCAGCAAATCCTGTAATTCCTTGGACTATATTAGTTAAAAATAATACTAATAAAAATAATCCTTCTTTTAACATTTTTCCTCCTCTAATTAAAGAAAGATACTTGAATAATCAAGCATCTTCCCTTAGTTAAATATTTAGATTTTTAGATTGACTTTAATCCTTCAAATAATGTTTTATACTCAGAAGTTTTTCTATAGAATACTGCAGGATATCCAATTGGTACTTCTATTTGATGATGTCCACCTTTATATTCTTTTCCTGTCCATATATGTACCCAAGTATCTTCTGGTAAATAAACATCTTTTACTTCTTCTCCCTTATTATAAACAGGAGCTACTAATAAATCTTTTCCATATAAATATTGATATCTAATATCATATGCTTCTTTATCATTTTCATAATGCATAAATATAGGTCTTTGTACTGGAATTCCTTTTTCAGAAGCCTCAGTTACAAGGGTTTTTGTATAAGGTACTATATGTTTATATATTTTTGTCATTCTAGCAAGATGTTTTAATGTTTCCATATCTGTATCAAATTGATGATTATCCCCAGGTCTATTTCCTTCATGAGTTCTCATAAATGGAGTGAAAGCTCCCATTTCAGCCCATCTCATAAATAACTCTTTACTTCTTTTTAATCCATGAAGAGTTGTATATCCTCCTATATCACTATGAGTAAGAGCATTTCCTGTCATTCCAACTGATAAAGCTCCTACTACAACTGAAGCTAATCCATCTTCTATACACCAATCAACACATTGGTCTCCTGCCCACATTAAAGTACAATATTTTTGATTTCCTGTATATCCAGCTCTCATAAAATAAACTATTTTTTCTAAATTTCCAGTTTCTTTTACTGCTTCATAATTCACTTTAGCCCATAAAGCAGGCCAAGCATTATGCATTAATTCCCCATTTCCATTTTTTAGAACAGCATCACTTGGTAAATATTCTCCAAAATCAGCCATCCATCCATCTAATCCGAACTCAATAAGTTCTTTTTTCATTTTTCCTTTATACCATTCAAAAGCTTCTGGGTCTGTTAAATCTACTATACCACAATCAAATTCACCAAAATCTACTTTATAATCATTTCCATTTTGGTCTTTTGCTAGATATCCATTAGCTTCAGCTTCTTTATAATAAGTGTCTCCTACTATAAAGAATGGATTAGCATATCCTAAGAATCTAATTCCTTTTTCTTTTAATTCCCAGATTTTTTTATCTAATCCTGGATAAGTCTCTGGTGACCATTTCCAGTCCCACCAAAGTCTTTTTCCAAAGGAAGTCATATTTATTCCTTCCCAATCTTGACACCAAAGACCAGCTACTTCTACACCAGCTTCAATGGCCTTTTCCATTTTTTCTATTACTAAATCTGTTCCACCTTGAATTCCAAGTAATACTCCATTATACACCCACTCAGGTAATTTAGGCTGTCTACCAAAATATCCAGTTAATTTTTCTATGATTTCTAAATAAGTTTCGCCCGTTTCAATCATAATAAATTCTGGTTTATGCCATACTTGTAATTCATGGAATTTTTCATTTCTAAAATCAAAGTCAGCATATGCTGTTGTTTCCATATGTAAATAATATTTTTTTGTAGATACAAATGTAGGTTGAGGATAATATGTTGTATAATAATCTCCACCAGCTCTATCTTTTACATCAGCTTGCCATGTTGTATAAGTTTTTTTATTTCTTCCTACTCCTGGTTCAGAAGTCCATAGAGGGAAATTTTTTCCTCTTAAGTTAAAGTATGTCATTTGTTCTCCACAACCATATACCTTTTCTTCTTTATCAGCACAAATTCTAAACCAGTATCTATTTAATTCATCAGATGCTTCTAAGAAATTAATATATATTCTTCCTTCTTTTTCTTCAAAAGATATATTTAAAAATTCTTCTCCTCTAAAAAATTTAATTTTATTTTCTTCTAAAATTTCAAACTCTATTAATGCTACTCTTTCTATTACATAATCTTTTATGTCATAATTTCCTCTATACATATCAAAAGTAGCTTCACCCTTTCCTACAAAGATAAAAGGATTTTTTGTTGAATGAGATATTATTCTTCTTCCATTAACTAATAACTCCAAATTTTTCCCATCTACTCTTACTTCAATTTTTCCTCCTAGTTTTTCTAGTTATTTACTATTTTTCCTCACTAAAATCTTCTATTTCAGCTAAGAAACGAGAATGTTTAATTTTCATATCCATAACTTTGTAGAAAATTCCCATACCTACTACTAATGCTAACATAGCTAACTTAAAATTAGGTCCTACTAAATTTTCTCCTTTTATAGGTGATACAACTCCTATTGGTGACAAGAAGATATAAATAAATACTAATAATCCCATTAATAAAGTTGATACAAGAGGTAATTTAGCCCAAGGTTTCATATCAACAAATGGTTTAGTTTTTGGTTCTTCATAATCTTTTTCAGCTGGTTTTACTGCTGATATAATATGCATTAAAATTACTTCTACTACAAATAATAATCCCATTACATGTACATAATTTAATTTTACTTTTAAAATAAATATTAATACTGTATAAGCAATTAGATGGAATATTACAACTGTCTTAGCTGCTAAAGATGTAACTTTTTTAGAGAATAATCCTACTAAAACTATTGCTATTGTTGGAATATTAAAGAATCCTGTAAATCTTCTCATTACTTCAAATAATCCACCTTTAGCATACATTGTAAATGGAGCAACTGTCATACTAAAAATTGCTAAGAAAGTTCCAACTTGTTTTGCTACTTTTATTAATTTTTCATCTGAAGCATTTGGATTTATTACTGGTTTATAAACATCAAAACAGAATAATGTAGCAGCACTATTTAATAAAGAGTTATATGTACTCAATACAGCTCCAAATATTACTGCACTATAAAATCCTACTAAAGATTTAGGTAATACTGTTGCTACTAATTTTGGATAAGCAGCATCTCCCAAATTTGTATTTCCTCCAAATATATGGAAAGCTATAACTCCAGGGAAAGAAACTATTATTGGAATTAATATTTTCATAAATCCAGAAAGTAAAACTCCTTTTTGTCCCTCTTTTAAATTAGCTGCTCCTAAAGTTCTTTGAATTAATACTTGGTTAGTACACCAATAGAACATATTAGCAAAAATCATACCTGTAAAAATTGTTCCAAATGGTATTGGGTCTGTTGGTCCTCCTATTGCATTTATTTTATCTAAATGAGTTGTTGTAATTTGATTTAAAGCATTTCCTATACTTCCTTTTCCTAAATATATTAATCCAAAGAAAGGAACTGCTAATCCTCCAACTACTAATCCGATACCATTAATAGTATCTGATACTGCAACAGCTTTAAGACCTCCAAATACAGCATAAATACTTCCTATAATTCCTATTGCCCATACTAATATCCAAATAGATTGAACATATGTAACTCCTAACATCGCTTCTAAGTTAAAAACTTGATTAAATGCTACTGCTCCAGCATATAATGCAGCTGGTGTTGAAATTAATACATATCCTACTAATAAAAGCATTGAAATTAATTTTCTTGTTGTAGCATCATATCTTTCTTCCAAAAATTGAGGCATTGTTGTAAAACCTCTTTTTAAATAATAAGGTAAGAAAAATACTGCTAACATAATTGTTGCTACTGCAGCAGTTGATTCCCAAGCCATTCCTGTTATATTTTTCATATAAGCTTGACCACTAAGTCCAACTATTTGTTCTGCTGATATATTAGTTAAAAGCATTGATCCTGCAATAACTACCCCAGATAATCCTCTTCCTGCTAAGAAATAACCATCAGCTGTATCTAATCTTTCTTCTTTTGTTTTCCACCATGATAACACAGCTACTAATGCTGTAAAAAATATAAATGAAACAACAGTTAATAACATTTTTACCCCCTACATAAATAATTCTTTAAAACTTTTCTAGTACTTAACTTTCAAGTTCACCCCTATAATACCTTCATAAGCTCCTCTGCTTATAAAATCTTGTTTATCATTATGTACTAATAGCCATTTATTTCTCTTAAATAAATATTTATCTTCTTCAAATATAATTACTTTCTTAGTTAAATCTATATCTGTATTTGTATCTCTAGGTAATATAACAATACATTTAAATCCATCATCGCTTACTTTACATGGAGAGAAATGCATTGTTGTTTGATACACTTCTATAACTGTTCCTTTTGGTATAAAGAATCCTTTTACTTTTGAACTTTCTATTTTTCCATTCTCTATATCTTTTACATGAGCTAGTAATAATACTAAATCTGTTATAGCAACATTAACTTCGCTTCCTTTATGATATTCTAATCCATTTAATAATGAGTTATTTCCATTACAATATCCAAATTGTATATCCATATCTCCATATAAATTAGTTTTAATTTCTTCAAAAACTGATAATTTTTCCATTTCAGAATCTGAAGCTATATATATATTTCCTACTTCAGGAATAGGAGTATGCTTTTCAGCATACTCTATTAATTCCTCAAAATTATATCCTGTAATAACTTGTCCAAATTCTTTAAATTCTTTATCATTACAAGAGTAGATAGGAAATTCATTCAATTCTTTTAACTTATTTAACATAATGATATCTCCTTCTATTTTTTTATTTTTTAGTATTTACAAACTTCCATATTTAATAAGTTTGCTAATATTTCTAATTCTTTAGCTACATCTCCATAAACAACTGCAAAATGAGGTTCCCAACCATCTTTTACACTATTTTCTATTACTTCTAAAGAATTATTTTCTGTTTTTACAACTACTGATGTTCCTAAAAATTGTTTAGGTTCATCTAAAGCCTCTCCTTTAGCTATAAAGAATCTATATTCTCCGTTAGGTTTTCTTCCTATTCTAAATATTGTCACATGTTCAGCAGCTTTACATCCAAATTCCATTGTTGGTCCTATTTTTCTATTAGGATGTACCCCTACTTCAGCTCCTTTATCTTCTCTAGCTAAAGAACATGCTGCTGTTCCACAATGCCAATAAGTAACTGTATTTTTATTTTCATCTAATGATACTGGGTCTCCAAAAAATGCATGGTTTCCTGTAAGTTTCATTCCAATATACATTGATAATGCTCCCATTAAATCTGCTTCACATGAAGCTGCTACTAAGTTTTCATTAAGCATTGCTAAAGCTCCACAAACTGGAGTTCCATATTCAACAAAATAGTCTGGCCAACATCTTGAAGCTATAGCTTTAATATTATTTTGTTCCACAAAATCTTTATATGCTTTATAAACTCTTACAAATTTATCTACATTTTCTTTTGGAGTATTACATAATCCAACCATTTTTTTGTTAGCTTCTTCTAATAAATCTGTATATTCTTCTTCTTTATAAGCTTTTGCTTTATTTATTAATTCTCTAGCTTCTATAGAAATTAAATTTATTCCAAAATTCTTTAATAATTCGGCATCTAATCCTCTACCAAATCCAAATCCTTGAGGAGTATGTCCTATACTTGCCATATTTAAATTTCTTAAATCTTTTTTTATCTCAGCAGCCTTTATACATGCTGTCATTTTTAATTTTGTTACCTCTTCTGTTGGGGCTCCAAAAATATATTCAAATTTTTCTCTTCCAGTATGATGAAATAAATTTCCAGCAGAATAAGCTCCTGTTAGTGAATTTAATCTTAACCTTCCACCATCAATTACTGGTTCTCTTAATGTCCATAAAACTATTGGACAATCATATTCTCTCACTACTTCACTTGCATAAGCAGAGTTAGCAAAAGTTGTATTTTGTAAAATAACTAAATCAGGATTTTGTCCTTTTATAAAAGCTTTTAAATCATCTATTGATAATAATGGAGCTTCTGGATATATTCCACAATCTGTTATTGATTTTATCATTTCTACTGATTTATTAAATTGGTCATTTGCACTTTCTAAATGAAATGTTGGAACTCCAATAGGTACAAATATTACTTTAAAATTTTTCATTTTCACACCTCAATTTATTTTTTGCTTACAACTTTATAAGTTGCTGAGAAATCTTCTTTTCCATATCCTAATTCCATAGCTTGTGCATATACATTTTTAGCTACTTCTACACCAGGTAATATTAATCCTAATTTTTTAACTAAAGCTGATGTTAAATTAACATCCTTATTCATATTTTCTACGGAAAAAGCTGTTTTAAAGTTTCCTTCAGCTATTACTTTTCCTTTTGTATCTAAATAAAAGTTTTGAGCTCCTCCATAAGATACTGCTGTCATAAATTCTTCTACAGATATTCCTGATTTTTGAGCTAATGTTATCATTTCGTTAACACCATTTTGAATTTGAGAAACTAATGTATTATGGCATAGTTTCATTACTAATCCTGCCCCATTTTCTCCTAAATAGATGATATTATTTCCCATACAAGCTAATATATCTTTTACTTTTTCATATGTTTCTTTACATCCACCAACATAAATTCCTAATGTTCCAGTTTCAGCAGCAGGAACTGATTTAACCACTGGTGCATCTATCATTGAGGCTTTCTTTTCTGCTATTTTTTTAGATAATTCTCTTGAAACTTCAGGATCAATAGTACTCATATCTATAAAAATTTGTCCTTCTTTTGCTACTGGAAGTAATTCTTCATATACTGATATTACATGTTCACTTTTTGGAACCATTGAGACTACAACGTCACATTTTTCTCCTACTTCTTTTATTGAAGAAGCTTCTTCGGCACCTAAACCAACCATTTCAGCTACTTTTTCTTTATTTAAATCAAATACCATTAAAGGTCTTCCTGATTTTTTTAATATATTAGTACTCATTGGTTTTCCCATAAGTCCTATTCCTATAAAACCTATTTTCATTTTTTATCTCCTTTTGAATATTATAATAACCATTATTTAGTTGTATCATCCCAAGCTTTTGTAAATACTCCTAATCCATATGTTGTAAATGGATGTTCAAAGCTTGCTTTATAAACATCTAATCCACAAGTTACTATATGTGCCCCCATTTTAGCTGCTTCTGCTATTTGTTTTCCATTTCTTACTGCTGCAACAATTATTTCTGTATTAAAATTGTGTTTTCTATAGATTTCACAAATATCAGAGATATAATTTAGAGCATCATCTCCTGAGTTTTCTTTCCATCCTACAAATGGAGAAACAAATTTAGCATCTAATTTTCCTACAGGTATAGCTTGTGAAGGTGAAAATACTAATGTTACATTAGTTCTTACTCCTTCTCTTTCTAATTTTCTTGCTGCTATTAAACCATTTTCTGTACAAGGAATCTTAATAACAAAGTTAGAAGAATATGCAGCAATTTTCTTTCCTTCTTCTACCATCTCTTCCCATTTAGTTAAATGAGGATTTATTTCAACAGATATAGGAAATTTTTCATAACCTTCTATTCCTTTTTCTTTTACCCAAGCTGCTAAATCAGCTATTACTGTTAAAAATGGTTTTCCACTTAACATAATGTGTCTTGGATTTGTTGTAACTCCATCGATTCCATAATTTTCATAAGCATACTCAATTTCATTTAATTTTGCACTGTCTAAAAAATATTTCATATTAATCCCTCCAAAATTTATTTTTATTTAGTTAATTTAATTAATCAATTATTTATTTAATAGGATTATACTTCTATTTTAATTATTTGTCAATATATTTTTTTGATTTTTTTTTATTTTTATTTTTCATTTTAAGAACATTAAATTTATAAATAATTCTTTTTATCATTTTTTATATATTTTAAAATTAATAAAATAATCCAAATACAAATTTTATAATTACTTTTTATTAACTTTTCTTTAAATTATCTTAAAAATACTAAAAATTTTTTATTAACAAAATCATTACCAATATTCTAAATAATATTACTTCACTAATTATATTCACTTTTTATTTATATATTTATCAAATATTATTAATAGTTTATTAATTTAATTATTATGTAAAATTAAAATTAATTAATCTTCAACAATATTTATTAATCTTCATATAAAATTAATAAAAGTTTCTTTTCTATAAAGTTTCTGTATCTTTTAAATTTCTGGATATTTTTATTTTTAATTTTATAAAATTATATAGCAATTATAATTTATATTTTAATCATTTTATAAACAAAGTACGATTTTCATTATACTTTGTCCTTAAGTTTTATTTCCATCAAAGAAGTTTATTAAAAAATTTTATATAAATTTCAATTTTATTTTTATTTGATAAATTCTATACAAAATTCTTAAAAATTAATTTTTATCTTTTAATAAGTTTATATATTTTTCTTTAATTTAATAATTTTATCTGATTTCCTTTTTTAATTAGTTAAATAATTTTTTATCATTTCTAAAAAAACTTAACTTTTCAATTCTAAATTAAAAAATTTTTTAATTAGAAAAAATAAATATAATTTATTTTAAAATATTTATCATTCTAATAATTTTCCTTAATATTTTTTATAAAAAAACTAAAGAATATTTAAAAATATCTTATTTTATTCTCTTTTATATAATTATAGTAATCAAATATAATAAAAAAAAGCTATAGACTATTCTATAACTCTTTACTCACAGCTTTTCATTTAATATTTAAATATATATTTTCTCTCTC
>NZ_JABAFQ010000022.1 GCF_012843705.1 Fusobacterium sp. FSA-380-WT-3A
TATATGTAGTAGAAAATGGAAAATTATATGGAGTAATAAGAAGATACGATATAATAAAAAAAGTACTACATATTTAAAAAATATTAGCAAGTTAATCATTTTATAAAAAAGGAGATGATAAAAAATTAACATCTCCTTTTTTCCTATTTACTATAATTATATTTTTTTTCTATAATATCTTCTTTTTTATTTTCTAATAGGAATTTTCCAAATTTTCCAAAAATTTCTCTTATTTCTTTTATCTCACCTAAAGGAGTAAGATTTATATTTACTTTAAAATTATTTTTTTCTAATTCATCTTTCCAATCTATAGAGATATCATTTTTAGCATGTTCTCCAGCTACAAACATAAAAGGAGTTAAAGTTACTTCTTTTATATTTTCTTTTTTTAGAATAGATATAATTTCATCTAAATTTGGAAAACCTTCAATAGTACCAACAAAATAATTATAACCTAGATATTTACAAATATAATCTACACCAAGATAAGCGGAATTGCTACTATCATGAGTTCCGTGTCCTACCATTAAAAGAGCCTTATCTTTAAAAAAATCTCCAAAAGTTTTATTTAAAATTTTAACAACTTCAATATAAATTTCTGGTGAAGATAAAAGAGGAGGAGTAATTCTAAGTTCTTTAAAATTACTTTTGAAACTTTCTATATTTTTTAATAGAGCTTCGTATTCAATACCATCAATTATATTGCTTGAGATAACTAAAAGATGAGTAAAATTATCTTTAATAATTTTTTCAATAGCTTCTATTGGATTATCTTTAAAAATATTTTTACTTTGTAATTTTTTATTGATAATCCGAGATGTGTAACATTCTCTAATTTCAAAATCAGGAAATATTTTTTCAATCTCTTTATTAAATAAATCAAGAGTTTTTTCTCTAGTATCTTCATGAGTAGTACCAAAATGTGCTACTAAAATAACTTTTTTATCTTCTTTTTTAAAATTTTCTAAGAAATTTGAATTTTCATATCCACTCAAAAATAAATTCATAAAGCCTCCATATTATTTTATTCTATTAAAGAAATGAGGAGAATCTCCCTTTTTAAAGTACACAACTTCTTCCCCTATCTCTTTTAAACTTTTTTCAAGGGCTAATTTTCCTTTTAAAGCATCATCATCAAGATTAGGTTTACCTCTATATAATTGATATTTAGGTTTTATATTTTTAGAAGTTGCATTTGGCATAATAACATTAGCTCCAGCTAAAATTCCTTTTTCTCTTCCAAATGGGTGTAAAGCATGAAGAGCAGTTGTAGCAGCAATATTTATATCTTTTAAATAAAGTCTACAAAGAGCTATCATTTTTAAACTAAGAGTCAATCTTTCTTCATCAGATAAAATTTTTCCTAGAGCCTCTTTTCCAAGAGGAGTTTCCTCATGAATTATATAAGGTCCCATTCCAATCATATCAATATCATTTTCTTTAAAGAAGATTATATCATTAACTAAATCTTCATAAGTTTGACCAGGGAGTCCAATCATTACCCCTGTTCCTACTTGATAACCAGCTGTTTTTAAATCTTTTAGAGCTTGTAATCTTTTATCAAAAGAATGTAACTTATCATCAAAATGAATTTTTTTAAAAAGTTCTCTATTAGTTGTTTCAATTCTAAGAAGATAACGACTAGCTCCAGCATTTCTCCATCTTTTATATGTTTCTAAAGTTTGTTCTCCTAAAGATAAAGTAATACCTAAAGAATTATTGCATTTATTTTGAATTTTGATAAGAGTATCTTCAATAAAATTAACAAATTCATTATCATTTCTCTCTCCACTTTGAAGGGCAAGAGAACCAAAACCATTTTCATACACCCATTGAGAAATATCAAGAATTTCATTTTGAGAAAGAGAAAACCTATCTACATTTGTATTATCTTTTCTTATTCCACAATATTTACAATTTTTTATACAAATATTAGAACATTCAATAAGCCCTCTATAATAAACTTTATTTCCAATATACTTAAGTTTTAACTTATAAGCTTCATCAAAAAGTAATTTTAAATCTTCTGGATTTTCAATTTGTATAAGTGTAAGTAAATCTTCTTTTGATAAATTTTCTTTTTTTAAAATATCTTTTATCATTTAATCTCCTATTTTAACAATTTTCTGTACATTGGGGATTAGTTAATTCAAATCTATCATCTATATTTTTTTCTCCCCAATCACACATAAGAAGTAAAATATCTTTTAAAGTTTTTCCTTTTTCTGAAATAGAATATTCAACTTTTGGAGGAATTTCAGGATAAACTTTTCTATTTATAAGTCCATCACTTTCTAATTCTCTAAGCTGATTTGTTAGAGTTCTTTGAGAGATGTTATGAATTTCAGAAAGTAACTCATTAAACCTTTTTGTTCCCTGTTGAATAAGTAAAAGAAGAATTAGAGGTTTATATTTTCCACCAATCATTTTTAATGTTATTTCAATTTCACAAATAATTTTAATCTTATCCATTTTTTACTCCTAAATATAAGTGAAAATATTTTCACTTACTTCAAAAAAACTGCGTACTTGTTAGAATACAAATAATATTATATCATATTATTAATAAATAAACTATAAATAAAAGGAGTCAGTAGAAATGAAAAAATTAGTTGTAATAACAGGAGCAAGTTCTGGAATAGGAATGGATTTAGCAAAAAGTTTTTCAAATGAAGGGCATCCTGTTTTAATGATTGCTAGAAGAAAAGAGATAATGGAAAATTTAGAATTACCAGAAACAATATCTAAATCTGTCGATGTTGTTGATTATGAAAATATGGAAAAGGCTATAAGAGAAGCTGAAGAAAAATATGGAAAAACAGATTTATTAGTAAACTGTGCTGGGGTAATGTTATTAGGACATCCAGATACTCAATCTTATGATGAGTGGGAAAGAATGATAGATGTTAATGTTAAAGGAATATTAACAGGAACAAAAGTTGTATTAAAAGATATGATGGAAAGAAATGAGGGAACTATTATAAATATAAGTTCTATAGCTGGAAGAAAAACTTTTGATAATCATTCTGTTTATTGTGGAAGTAAATTTGCTGTTCATGCAATAACAGAAAGTATGAGAAAAGAAGTTTCTGATAAAAATGTAAGAATAATTGTAATTTCTCCAGGAGTTGTAGAAACAAATCTTTTAAGTCACACTACTGATGAAGAAATAAAAAATAATTATAATGATTGGAAAAAATCAATTGAAAGTGGACTTGATGTAAAACAAATAACTAATTGTGTAATGTTCGCTTATAAACAACCTCAAAGTGTATGTGTAAGAGAGATTGTAATAGCAAAAACAAAACAAGCTGATTAAGAAAAAATATAGAAATTTTATAAGAATACTATGAATATTTATTGTTTGTAGTATTCTTATTTTTTTATACTAAAAAGTGGTATAATAAAAATAAAAAGGTGATAACTATGAAATATAATTTAAAAGATGGAAGAGAATATATAATAAGAGTGGCTAATGAAAATGATGCTGAACAAGTTTTAGATTCTTTAAATAGTTGTGGTAAAGAAACTGATTTTTTAGGTTTTGGAGAAGAGGGAAATGGTCTTACTCTAGAAGAGGAAAGGAATCTATTAAAGAATTTATCAAAAAGTTTTTATTTATTGGTGGCAGAGGTTGAAAATAAAATTGTAGGGACTTGCTCAATATCAGTTAATGAAAAAAGAATAAGAGTTCAACATATAGGAGAAATAGGAATCTGTATAAAAAAAGAATTTTGGGGAAATAGTATAGGTGAAAATCTTATAAAAGAGATTATAAATTATTCGAAAGAAAATGGAATTTTAAAAATTAATTTAACTACAAGATTTGATAATGAAAAAGCAATAAATCTATATGAAAAATTAGGATTTAAAAAAGAGGGAGTAACAACAAGGGGAACATATATTAAAGGAAAATTTTATGATATTTTATATATGGGATTAGAATTATAAAAACTAAAAAGAGTTCACTAAAAATCTAGTGAACTCTTTTTTATAAAATATTATTTAATTTTGATAGAAGTTATTAATAAGCATTTCAATAGCTATATTTTCATCCATTAATCCACTTTTAAAATTATATTCAGCATCTAAGCATTTTAATAATTTTTCTTGAAAAAAATCATAAGAAAAACTATCTAAATATTTAAATTTTAAAAATAAAGGATACTCACTTATAAATTTAAAAGAATCTCTTTTAAATAAATTTTTAATATTTGGGTATATATCGGCTTTAAATTGATTATATGATATATTTGCAAAAATAATACCTCTTTTTTGCAAATTTTTTAATTTCATAAGAATAGTAAGTTCTTCTACAAATATATTTAAAAATAACATATAATTTTTTTCTTTTTGTAAATAATTTAAAAGATTTTCTTTTTCTTTTTTATATAAAAAATCTTCTACCAATTTATTAAGATTATATTCTTTACTTATAGATAAAATATTTATAGCTTTTTCAATACTAAAAGTTTCTCCATTAAAAAAATTTTTTACTTTTTCAATTTCGTTTTTTACTTTAAAAAAATCATCACCAATAATTTCTAAAAATTTTTCTGATTCATATTGAGAACAACCAAGTTCTTTTTCAATAAAAAATTCTAAAGATTTTTTTTCTAAAGATTTTCTAGCTGGAATAAGTGTGGCTATTTTTTCAGCAATTTTCAAGACATTTTTATCTACTTCATTAGTAGGTTTATCAAAATCATTTAAAAATTCTTCATATGTTAAAATTAATATTTTTTGAGAATAATTAAATTCACTTATTCCTTTAAAAAATTTACTTAAATCTTTTAATTTTTCTAATTTTTTTATAACAATTAAAGTTAAAGGAGAGAAAATATTATTAGAAGAAAGAGAAGTGAAAATATCATCTATCTCATCTTGTGAAATATCAAAAAAAGTTTCTTGAATACCTTTATTTTCAAGTCTAATTTTTTTTAATAATTCCTCATATTTTAATTGTAAAGGAATATCTCCATATAAAAAATAAATCAAAAAATCACTCTCCTACAAAAAAGCTATCTTAAAAATTTTAAGATAGCTTTATTATATCATAATTTATAATTTTTTTGTTTTTAAAATTTTAGAAGCGTTTAATACAGCTATTAAAGATACTCCTACATCAGCAAAAATTGCCATCCACATATTAGCAAAACCTAGTACTCCTAAAAGCATCACTAATATTTTTATTCCTAGAGAAAAAACTATATTTTGAGTAACCACTTTTTTGTTAAGTTTAGCAATTTTTAAAACTTCTACAACTTTATAAGGGTCATCTTGAAGTAAAACTATATCAGCTGATTCAATAGCTATATCACTACCTAATCCTCCCATAGCTATTCCAACATCTGAAATTGAAAGTACAGGAGCATCATTTATACCATCACCAACAAAAATAGCACCTTTACTTTTTTCTTTTATTTTTTCAAAAGTAATAACTTTATCATTTGGTAATAGTTCTGAGAAAATATTTTCATCTTTTAATCCAAGAGACAGACCAATTTTATTAGCAGTTTCTTTATTGTCCCCTGTAAGCATAAATGAATTTATTTTCATATCTGTTAATTCTGAAATAGTTGATTGAGAATTTTCCTTAACTATATTTTCAAAAGTTATATATCCTAATAAAATTCCATTTTCTACTATATATACAATAGAAGATACATTATTGATAGAAATATTATCTAAGGAAATATTATTTTCAAGCATTAATTTTTTATTTCCTATTAGTAAAGAGGAATTTTTATAAGTACAAGTTACCCCTTTTCCAGAAATCTCTTTATAATTTTTAATATCAGATTCTAAAACTTTTACCTCGCCATAATTTAGAATTACTTTTCCAAGTGGATGATTAGAGAATATTTCTCCAGCCTTAGCTAATTCTAAAATATGATTTTCATCAGATTGTAAAACATTTATTTTTTCTACCTTAAAATTATTTTCAGTAAGAGTTCCTGTTTTATCAAAAACTACAGTATCTATATTTTTTAATCTTTCTAAAAAGTTTCCACCTTTTATCAAAATACCTTTTTTAGAAGCATATCCTATACTACTAAAGAAAGTTAATGGAACAGAAAGAACTAAAGCACAAGGACAAGATATAACTAAGAAAATTAAAGAACGTCCTAACCAAAGTTTAAAGTTTCCAAAAATTAAAGGGATAATCAGAGCCACAATTAAAGCTAAAATAACTACAATAGGAGTATAATATTTAGCAAATTTTGTAATAAATTTTTCAGAGTGAGCTTTTTTATCACTTGATTCTTCTATCATTTCTATAATTTTATTTATTGTAGAATTTCTATATTCTTTAGTAGCTTTTATTTCAATTACTCCATTTATATTTATACTACCACTTAATACCTCATCACCTACTTCAACAGAAACTGGTAATGATTCTCCAGTAAGGGCTGAAAGATTAAGGTCAGAACTTCCTTTTACTATAACTCCATCAACAGGTATATTTTCTCCAGCTTTTACTATTAAAATATCGTTTAATTTTATTTTGTTAGGAGAAATAGTAACTATACTTCCATCTTCTTTTTTTAGATTAGCAGAAATTACTTTTAATTTCAAAAGATTTTCAATAGATTTTTTTGAATTATTGACAGCTTTTTCTTGGAAAAATTCACCAACTTTATAGAATATCATAACTCCGATAGCTTCAGAAAATTCTCCAAGTGATATAGCTCCAAGAGTAGCTATACTCATTAAAAAGTTCTCATCTAGAAAATTTTTACTTTTAATATTTAAAAGTGATTTATATAATATATCTCCTCCTACTATAATATAAGTTAAAAGTAAATAAATAGTTTTTCCCAATCCTTCGGGTATAAGTAAAGAATTAAAAATCATAAAAATTCCAACAATAAAAAGCATATTTTCAAAAGTAAAAGATAAACTTTTAATTTTATTTAGATTTTCTTTAAAGTGTATTTCTTTTTTATGAGAATGATGCTCATGACAACAAGAACAATGTTCCTTATGATGCTCATGATTGATAATTTCATTTTTATAAGAGTGATAACAGTCTTCATGGGAATTGTGAGAGTGTTCATGAGCATAATGAGAATGAGAACAATTTTCATCATGACATTCATGAGAATGATTATTTTCTACTTCTTCATTTTCATATAAAGAAGTTACTAAAACCCCAGCTTCTATTTTTGAAGCTATAGAACTAATTTTTTCTAATAATTCTTTTTCAGATATATCATTTTTAGTGATGATAGTTAATTTTTTAGATAGAAAATTTAAGTTACTTTCTTCAATATAATCTAATTCACTGATAGCATCTGCTATTTTAGAAGCACAGTGAGAACAATTTAAATTTTTTATAATGAAAATAAATTTCATAAAGTCCCCCTAATTCAATAAAATTTATAGGGTATACCCCTATGCATCATAATTATAGCATATAAAAAAAAATAAGTCAAAAAATATTGAGAAATAAATAATTTACAAATATAATGGATTGTGATAGAATTTAGAGTAAAATAAAATTTTAGGAGGAAGGTTAATGATAGGAATAGGAATAGTAGGATTACCTAATGTAGGAAAATCTACTCTTTTTAATGCAATAACAAAAGCTGGAGCTGCTGAAGCTGCCAATTATCCATTTTGTACAATAGAACCAAATGTTGGAATGGTAACTGTACCTGATAAGAGATTAGAAAAATTAGCTGAAATAATAAATCCTCAAAGAATAGTAAATGCAACTGTAGAGTTTGTAGATATAGCTGGATTAGTAAAGGGAGCTTCTAAAGGAGAAGGATTAGGAAATAAATTCTTATCAAATATTAGAAGTACTGCAGCAATCTGTCAAGTAGTAAGATGTTTTGAGGATGAGAATGTAGTCCATGTAAATGGAAAAGTTGAACCATTAAAAGATATTAATATTATAAATGGAGAATTAATTTTAGCTGACTTAGAAACTGTAGAAAAAGCTTTAGAAAAAAATAAAAAATTATTAGTGGCAAAAAATAAAGATGCTCTGAAATTAGTTCCAGTTTTAGAAAAATGTTATAAACATCTTATGGAAGAAAAATTATTAAAGACTTTAGACCTTTCAGAAGAAGAAAAAGATTTAGTGAAAGTGTATCAATTTTTAACAATTAAACCAATGATATTTGTTACTAATGTATCAGAAGATGATATAGCAACAGGTAATGAATATGTAGATTTAGTAAAAGAATATGCAAAAGAGTTAGGGTCAGAAGTTGTTATTGTTTCTGCTAAAGTTGAAGAAGAATTACAAGAAATGGAAGAAGAAGATAAAAAAGAATTTTTAGAAAGTTTAGGAGTAGAAGATGCTGGACTTAATAGATTAATAAGAGCTGGATTTAAATTACTTGGACTTCAAACATACTTTACAGCTGGAGTGAAAGAAGTAAGAGCTTGGACTATTAATATAGGAGATACAGCTCCAAAGGCAGCTGGAGTTATTCATACAGATTTTGAAAAAGGATTTATAAGAGCAAAAGTTTGTTCTTTTGATGATTTTATAAATAATAGTGGTTGGAAAGGTGCACAAGAAGCAGGGCTTATGAGACTAGAGGGAAAAGATTATATAGTTCAAGATGGAGATTTGATGGAGTTTTTATTTAATGTATAAAACAAAAAAATCTACTTGACAAAATATAAAAAAACATGTAAAATAGATAGGTATCACAATAATAGGAGGCTTTCTGTGAAAATTAAATTAAGCGAAATAGATGTTGTGATTAATAAAAAATTTGACTATACTATTTCAAAATTAGAAGATATAAATTTGATTGAAGATATTGTAGTAGAAGGAAATATAAAAAAAGAAAAAAATGAATATGTTATTTTTGGAAAATATTCTACTAAAATTTTAACTAATTGTGTCAGATGTTTATCAGAAGTTATTATAGATTTAAATGAGAAAGAATTTTTAGGAGTGGCAATCTCTAAAAAAGAGTATGAGGAATATCTTAATAATTTAGAGAAAAATATGATAATGGATGATAAAGATTATTTAGAGATTGAAAATGATGAAATAGATATAGATGAGATTGTTAGGCAACAGTTAATATTAGATATGCCCCAATATCCCTCTTGCTATCCAGAATGTGAAGATGAAACTTATCTAAAAAAATATTCAGGAGAAGAGACAGATTCAAGATGGGCAGGACTGATGAATATAAAAATAAATAATTAAAATATGAATTTGTGAGGAGGGGGAAACTAAATGGCAGTACCTAAGAAAAAGACTTCAAAAGCTAAAAAAAATATGAGAAGATCTCACCATGCAATTGCAGGAACTACTCTAGTTACTTGTGAAAAATGTGGAGCTACTAAAAGACCTCATAGAGTTTGTTTAGAGTGTGGAGATTATAATGGAAAACAAGTACTAAATGCATCAGCAGAATAGTCAAGATAAAAAAAGCAAGTGGAAATAACCAACTTGCTTTTTTTATACAAAAAAGAAAAATGGGTGTAATTTAATAAATATAAAAAAATTTTTTACAAATTTGATAATTATGATATAATTTAGTAAAGTTGTAAAAAAAGAGGTGTATTTAATGAAGATAGTAGTTGATGGTATGGGTGGAGACAGAGGTAGTGAAGAAATTTTAAAAGGAATATCTTTAGCTCTTGATGAAATACCTGATATACATATTGTTGTTGTTGGAAAAGAAGAATTGTTAAAAAAAATAATAAAGAAATTGAATATAAATAATAATCGTCTTGAAGTAGTTAATGCAACAGAAACTATAGAAATGAATGATGATCCAGTTCAAGCAGTGAGACAAAAGAAAGATTCGTCTCTTAATGTTGGTCTTGAAATTGTAAAAAGTGGATTAGGAGATGCTTTTGTATCTGCTGGAAATACAGGAGCACATATATCAGCTAGTCAACTAAAATTAAGAAGAATAAAGGGAATTTTAAGACCAGCTATAGCAACAGTATTTCCATCAAAAAAAGGAAATTTTGTTTTTATGGATATGGGGGCTAATGCTGATACAAAGGCTGAATTCATTAATCAATTTGCTATAATGGGTAGTGAATTTGCTAAAGATATATTAAGAAAAGATAATCCAACAGTTGGATTATTAAATATAGGTAGTGAAGAGGGGAAAGGAAACGAGGTTACAAGAGAAGCTTTTAATTTATTAAGAGAAAATTCTTCAATAAATTTTATTGGAAATATAGAAAGCAGAGATATGATGGAAGGAAAAGTAGATGTAATTGTAACTGATGGGTTTACTGGAAATATGGTACTAAAAACTTCTGAAGGAGTAGCAAAGTTTATATTTGATGCTTTAAAAGAAGAAATAAAGCAAAGCTTTTTAGCTAAAATAGGATTTATTTTTATGAAAAAAGCTTTAAAAAAAATGAAAGGAAAATTAGATTCTTCTGAATATGGAGGAGCATTATTTTTGGGTTTAAATGGAATTTCAATAAAAGCTCATGGAAACTCAGATGCTTTAGCTTTTAAAAATGCCATAAAAGTGGCTGATAAATTTGCTAAAAATAAATTTGTAGAAAAATTAAGAGTAACTTTTGAAGAAAAAGAAAAAAGTATATAGAGGAGGAATTATTGTGATAAAAAATGTAGGAATATTAGGTTTTGGAAAATATGTTCCTGAAAAAATAATGACTAATGCTGATTGGGAAAAATTAGTAGAAACTTCTGATGAATGGATAACATCAAGAACAGGGATAAAAGAAAGAAGATTTGTTACTGAAGGACAAGGAACTTCTGACTTAGGAGTAGAAGCTGGAAAAGCAGCCTTAAAAGATGCTGGAATGAAACCAGAAGAGGTTGAATTAATAATTTTAGCGACTTGTTCTCCAGATTATAGAGCACAAAATTGTTCGTCACTTATTCAAAAAAAATTAGGAGCAAAAAATGCAGCTGCATTTGATTTAGAAGCAGCGTGTAGCGGTTTTATATTTTCTCTCGTAGTAGGTCAAGCAATGATACAAGCTGGAATGTATAAGAGAATTTTAGTAATTGCGGCAGAATCAATTTCTAAACTTGTAGATATGCAAGATAGAAATACAGCAATTTTATTTGGTGATGGAGCAGCAGCTGCTGTATTAGGAGAAGTAGAAGAGGGATATGGAATAATTTCTTCATATATGGGAACAGAAGGTGTTGATGATGGAACTTTAAGAATAAAAGCAGGAGGAACATTATACCCAGCTACAGTTGAAAGAGTTTTGAATAGAGAAATATATGTAGAAATGAATGGAACAGAAGTTTTTAAATTTGCTGTAAAAGCTTTACCATATGCTACAAAAGAAGCTGCAAAAAAAGGAAATGTAGATTTAAAAGACATTGATATGTTATTTCCACATCAAGCAAATCTTAGAATAATAGATGCAGCTGCAAAAAGATTGGGAATACCAATGGAAAAAGTTTTTGTTAACTTACAAAAATATGGAAATACTTCAGCAGCCTCAGTAGGAATAGCTATGGCAGAGGCTTTAGAAGAAGGAAAATTAAAAAGAGGAGACTTAATAGCTTTAACAGGATTTGGAGCAGGACTTACTTATGGTTCTCTTATAATGAGATGGTCTAAATAAAAAATAATTGTTGACTATAAAATATTATTATGTTAAAATTACTGATGTAATTTTAAAATTGGAGGTTAAAGTGTCTAAGATAGCTTTTGTATTTCCAGGACAAGGAAGTCAATTCGTTGGAATGGGAAAAGATTTATATGAAAATAATCAAGTGGCAAAAAATGAATTTGATAAAATTTTTAATAGTTTAAATTTTGATTTAAAAGATGCCATGTTTAATGGACCAGAAGATTTATTAAAGAAAACTAAATACACTCAACCAGCTATAGTTGCAATGAGTTTAGTTTTAGAAAAATTAGTTAGAGAAAAAGGGATAGTTCCTAATTATGTAGCAGGTCATTCAGTTGGAGAATATGCTGCTATGGGTTCTTCAGGATTTTTAACTATAGATGAAGCTGTAAAGTTAACATCTTTTAGGGGAGAAGTTATGAATGAAATAGCTGAAAAAGTTAATGGTGGAATGGCAGCTGTTTTAGGGATGGAAGCTTTAGATATAATAGAAGTTCTAAAAGAAGTAGATGGAATAGTAGAGGCTGTAAATTTTAATGAACCTAAACAAACAGTAATAGCTGGAGAAAAAGTAGCTATAGAAAAAGCTTGTGAAATTTTAAAAAATAAAGGTGCTAAAAGAGCTATGCCACTAGCAGTTTCAGGACCATTTCATTCTTCATTAATGAAACCAGCTGGAGAAAAATTAAGAAAAGAAGCAGAAAAATATAATTTTAAAGATGCTGAAATTTATTTAGTTGCTAATACAACAGGAGAACTTATAAATAAAGTAGAAGAGATAAAAAATGAAATTTATTCTCAAAGTTTTGGACCTGTGAAATGGGTTGATACAATAAAAAAATTAAAAGAAAATGGAGTAGATACTATTTATGAAATAGGACCTGGAAAAGTATTGAGTGGTCTTATAAAAAAAATAGATAAAGAAATAAAAGTTATTAATATAAATTCTATAGATGATTTGAATAATTTATAAAATTTTACTTTAAAAGTATTGAAAAGTGTAAATAAATTTGGTAATATTATTATATAATGTAATTTATATATAGAAAATAAAATTTAGGAGGAAATAAAATGTTAGAAAAAATAAAAGAAATAGTTGTTGAGCAATTAGGTGTAGATGCTGACCAAGTAACACCTGAAGCAAACTTTATCGAAGATTTAGGAGCAGATTCATTAGATACTGTTGAGTTAATAATGGCTTTCGAAGAAGAATTTGATGTAGAAATTCCTGATACAGATGCTGAAAAAATAAAAACAGTACAAGATGTAATTGATTATATCGAATCTCACAAGTAGGAGATCTAAAGGGGATTTTTAAATCCCCTTTTATTTTATATATATGAGGTGATTAAATGAGAAGAGTTGTAGTTACAGGTTTAGGACTTATTACAGCTTTGGGAACAGGATTAGAAAAATCTTGGGCTGCCATAAAAGAGGGAAAAACTGGAATAAAAACAATAGAAAGCTTTGATACAACAAATACTCCTGTAAAATGTGCTGGAGAAGTAAGAGACTTTTTTCCAGAAGAGTTTGGAATAGAAAAAAAAGAAATTAAAAAATTAGCAAGAAATACACAATTTGCAATTGCTGCTTCAAAAATGGCATTAGAAGATTCTAATTTTATAATAGATGAAAATAATGCAACTAGAGTTGGCGTTATTGTTTCTTCTGGTATTGGGGGAATGGAAGTTTTTGAATCTCAAATAGAAACAAGATTAACAAAAGGAAATAAAAGAATATCACCATTTACTATACCTGCAATCATAGCTAATATGGCAGCTGGAAATATAGGAATATATGTAGGAGCAAAAGGACCTAATAAAGCAGTAGTAACAGCTTGTGCTGCAGGGACACATTCAATAGGAGATGCTTATGAAATTATAAAATTAGGTAAAGCAGATGTAATGTTTGCTGGCGGAACTGAAGGATGTATAACAGAGTTTGGAATAAATGCTTTTGCAAATATGAAAGCATTATCAACTAACCCAAATCCAGATACTGCTTCAAGACCATTTACAATTGATAGAGATGGATTTGTAATGGGAGAAGGTGCAGGAGTCTTAATATTAGAAGAGTTAGAACATGCAAAACAAAGAGGAGCAAAAATTTATGCTGAAATTATAGGATATGGGGAAACATGTGATGCTCATCATATAACAGCACCAGCTGTAGATGGAGCTGTTAGAGCATTTAAAATGGCATTAGAAGAAGGAAATGTTAATTTAGAAGATGTTACATATATTAATGCTCATGGAACATCAACTCCTTTAAATGATAAAAATGAGACAGCAGCAATAAAAGAGGTATTTGGAGATTTAGCTTATAAATTGAATATTTCTTCTACAAAAGGAGCAACAGGACATGTTCTTGGAGGAGCAGGTGGAATAGAGGGAGTGATTTTAGCTAAAAGTATAGAAGAAGGAATTGTACCTCCAACAGCTAATTATCAAAATCCAGATCCAGAATGTGATTTAAATTATACACCAAATGTTGCTGTAGAAAAAGAAATAAAAGTTGGAATGTCTAGTTCTTTAGGATTTGGTGGACATAATGCTGTAATAGTAATGAAAAAATATGAAGAATAATAGTTGGGAGAAAATATGGAAGTGGATTTTAAATTAGATTTAAGTTCTTTAGAAAAAAAAATAGGATATAAATTTAAAAATATAAAACTTTTAAGAAATTCACTGGTACATAGATCTTTTGGGAATGAGAATAAGAAATATAAAAAAATAAACAATGAAAGACTAGAACTGCTAGGAGATGCAGTTCTAGATCTTATAGTTGCTGAATATTTATATAAAAATCATTCTAATTACAGTGAAGGAGATTTAGCAAAAATAAAGTCTATGGCAGTTAGTGAGCCAGTTTTAGCTAAAGTTTCAAGAAAGTTAAATATGGGTGAATATTTGTATTTAAGTAGAGGAGAATTATTAACAGGTGGAAGAGAAAGAAATTCTATATTAGGAGATTTATTTGAAGCTGTACTTGGAGCTATTTATTTAGATTCAAACTTTGAAACAGCGAGAGAAATAGCTTTATATCATTTAAAAGAATATATAGATCATGTGGAAGAAGATGAAGAAATAATGGACTTTAAAACTATTTTGCAAGAATATAGTCAAAAAGTCTATAAGCAAGTACCTATTTATGAGGTAATTAATGAAACAGGTCCAGACCATAAAAAACTTTTTGAAATTGTAGTGAAAATTGGAGAAGATATAGAAGAAAAAGGTATAGGAAAAAGTAAAAAAATGGCAGAACATGGAGCAGCACAAGCTCTTTGTAAAAAGTTAGGTGTTAAGTACTAATGAAACATTATAATATACCAATATTTATTAGTCATTTTGGATGTCCAAATGCTTGTGTTTTTTGTAATCAAGTAAAAATAAATGGACGAGAAACAGATGTGACTATAGAAGATTTAAAAAAAATAATAGATGACTATTTAGAAATACTTCCAAAAGATTCTTATAAAGAAGTGGCTTTTTTTGGTGGAACTTTTACAGGGATATCTATGGAAAAACAGAAGGAATATTTGGAAGAAGTTAAAAAATATTTAGATAAAGGAATGGTTCAAGGGATAAGATTATCTACAAGACCAGATTATATAAATAAAGAAGTATTAGAACAGCTAAAAAAATATAATGTTACAACTATAGAATTAGGTGTACAATCATTAGATGAAGAAGTATTAAAAAAGAGTGCAAGGTACTATCCTATTGAAAAAGTATATGAAGCTTCTTCTCTTATAAAATCTTATGGAATTAATTTAGGAATTCAATTAATGCCAGGATTACCAGGTTCTTCCTATGAAAGTGATATTGAATCAGTAAAAAAAGTAATAGAAATAGCTCCACAAAATGTTAGAGTATATCCAACTCTTATAATAAAAGATACAGAGATGGAAAGAATGTATGAAAGAGGAGAATATGAAGTCTTTACTTTAGAAGAAGCAATAAAAAGATGTAGAAAAATTTGTTCATTGCTAGAATTAAATAATATAAATATAATAAGAGTAGGACTTCAACCATCAGAAGATTTAAGAAATAGTGGAGTTAGTGTAGAAGGAGCTTTTCATCCAGCTTTTAGAGAGTTAGTAGATGGAGAGATTTATTTTAATTTTTTGAAAAATTTAGAAGAAATTCAAGGAAAATTAGAAATAGAAGCAAATGAAAAATTAATTTCAAAAATAGTTGGAATAAAAAAGAAAAATTTAAAAAGATTTCAAAAAGTTAAAATAGTAATAAATAATAACCTTTCTACTTCAGAAATTAAAATTAATGATAAAATTTATACTAGAAAAGAAATTTTAAGAAAAGAAATAGGTGAGAGTTATGAACAAAATAATAATCAGTGTTAATGACTTTCAAAAAAAAGCTGCCATAATAGAAGAAGATAAAGTAGTAGAAATATTTAATGAGAGAAATGATGAATCAAATATAATAAAAAATATTTATAAAGGTAAGGTAGCTAATGTATTACCAGGAATGGAATCAGCTTTTGTAGATATTGGATTAGAAAAAAATTCATTTCTTTTTATAGATGACTTGAGAGAGTTTGAAGAAAAATATTTGAATGGATTAGTAAATAGTAATAAAACTATTGAAGAATTACTTACAGTAGGAGATAAAGTTGTTGTTCAAGTTTTAAATGTTCCTAGAGGAAATAAAGGAGCTAGAGTGACAACTAATTTTACTATTCCTGGAAAATATTTGGTATTAATGCCAAACAATGACCATTTAGCTATTTCTAAAAAGATAAAAGATGAAACAGAAAGAAAAAGATTAGAAGATATTTTTTTAAGAATAAAACCTTCTAAAATGGGGGTAATAATAAGAACTGCTGCAGAAGGAAAAACAGTTGAAAGATTTGAAAAAGAATTAAATTATCTTGTAAAAAAATGGGAAGAGATAGAGAAAAAAATTTTAAAAGCTAAGGATGGAGAAATATTATATAATGATAATGATATAGTAACTACTATATTAAGAGATATTTTGAATGATACAATAGATGAAGTCATAGTTGATAATGAAAAAGTATATCTAGAGATTATAGATTATTTAGATACATTTGATGAAAATAAGATAAAAGCAAAAATAAAATTATATTCAAAAGACAGGGATATTTTTGATGAATATAACATAAACTCTGAAATAAAAAATGCTTTAGAAAAAGAAGTATGGTTAGAATGTGGTGGATATTTAGTTATAGAAAAAACAGAGGCTTTAGTGAGTATAGATGTTAATACTGGAAAAAATACAGGAAGCTATAATTTAGAGAGAACAGTTTTAAATACTAATTTGGAAGCAGCTAGAGAAATTCCAAGACAACTTAGACTTAGAAATTTAAGTGGAATAATTATCATAGATTTTATAGATATGAAATTAGAAGAAGATAAGGAATTAGTTTTACAACAACTTGGAGCTGAATTAGGTAGAGATAGAATAAAAAATAATATAGTACATTTTACAGATTTAGGACTTGTTGAGATGACAAGAAAAAGAGTTGGAAGAAATTTAAGTTATTTTTATGAAGAAGAGTGTCCTTTATGCAAAGGAAAAGGAAAAATAAAATCTTCAGAAATAATAGTGAAAGAAATATTGAAAGAAATAAAAGAACTTTCCTCTGATACAGATATAAAAAAAATATATATAAAAACTAAAAAAGAAGTATTAAAATTAATAAGGGATATTTATATGGATTTTATAAATGAGTATATGAAAAGTAAAAACAAAAAAATAATTTTTGAGGAAGAAGAAATATTTGAATATGAAATTTCATTAGAAAAATAGGAGGAAAAATGAAAGTTGGGGTATATTCAGGAAGTTTTGACCCAATAACTTTAGGACATCAAGATGTAATAAAAAGAGCAGCTCAGATGTTTGATAAATTAATAGTTGTTGTTTGTAATAACAGTGAAAAAAAGTATTGGTTTTCTTTAGATGAGAGAACAGAAATGGTAAAAGAAGTATTGGAAGATTATGATAATATAGAGATTGATAATTATTCAGGACTTATTGTAAATTATTTAATAGAAAAAAATTTTACTTTTATAGTTAGAGGAGTTAGAAATCAAGAAGATTGTGCTTTAGAGTTGTATTTTGCTGATGGAAATTATATGATTTCTGATAAAAAAGTAGATACAGTGTTTATTCCAGCTATGAAAGAGTATATTCATACAAGTTCTACTGCAGCTAGAGAAATAGCAAGATATGGTGGGAAAGTAGAATGTTATGTAGATAAAAGAATATCCGATAGAATATTGGAAAGAGGAAAAATCTATGCTCCAAAATAGAAGGGGATATAATGAAAAAAGAAAATTCAATGTATATTTGTAAAGAATGTGGGTATAAAAGTATAAAATGGCTTGGAAAATGTCCGAATTGTGGAGAATGGGGAAGTCTAGAAATTGAAGAAAAGAAAGATATAAATGTAGGAAATAAAAAAATTGTAAAACAGATATTTTCTGAAGAAGAAATAAATAAAAAAATAATTTCTTTTAATGAAATTGAAATAGAAGACAACTTTCGATATAAAACTAGAGTCAAAGAATTTGATAGGATATTAGGCGGAGGTCTTGTTCAAGGAGAAGTTATTTTATTAACTGGAAATCCAGGAATAGGAAAATCTACTTTATTATTACAAATGGCTAACGAGTATACAACATATGGAGAAGTTTTTTATATTTCAGGAGAAGAATCTTTAACTCAAATAAAAAATAGAGGGGAAAGATTAGGAATTAAAAATGATAAATTATTTTTAATTTCTGAAACCAATATTGATAAAATTTATGAGTATGTCGCTATGAAAAAACCAAAAGTAGTTATAGTAGATTCTATTCAGACTTTATTTAGTGAAAATAGTGAATCTACAGCAGGAGCTCCAACTCAAATTCGTGAAGCTACTTTAAAGATAGTAGATGTAGCTAAAAAAAATAATATATGCTTTTTTATAGTTGGACATATAACAAAAGATGGAAAAGTTGCTGGACCTAAAATGTTAGAACATATGGTTGATGCAGTTTTTAATTTTGAGGGAGAAGAGGGGCTTTTTTATAGGATACTTAGAAGTGAAAAGAATAGATTTGGGTCAACAAATGAGATTGCCATTTTTAGCATGGAAGAAGATGGATTGAGAGAAATACAAAATTCATCAGAATATTTTATAAGCGAAAGAAATGAAAAAAATATTGGAAGTATAATAGTTCCTGTTTTAGAAGGAACAAAAGTATTTTTATTAGAAATACAAACTCTTATAATAGAAGGAAGTCCTATAGGAATACCTAAAAGAGTTGTTCAAGGATTTGATAGAAATAGAATACAAATTTTAATGGCCATTGGAGAAAAAAGAATGGGAATAAATTTGGGAAATAAAGATGTTTTTGTTAATATTCCAGGAGGGTTATCAATAAAAGACCCATCAGCTGATTTAGGTGTTTTAATATCATTATTGTCAGTTTATAGAAATGTAGAGATAAGTCAAAAAATAGCAGCTATAGGAGAATTAGGGTTAAGAGGAGAGATAAGAAAAGTTTTTTTTATAGATAAAAGATTAAGAGAGTTAGAAAAATTAGGATTTAAAGGTGTTTATGTTCCAGAAAGCAATAGAAAAGAAATAGAAAAGAAAGAGTATAATTTAAAATTAATTTATCTTAAAAACTTAGATGAGTTTTTAGAAAGGATTTAGTATATGAGTAGAGAAAAAATGTTAGATGTCTTTGAGTTAGTTCAGCCTGGTACAAAACTGAGAGAAGGATTAGATAATATACTAGATGGTAGTAAAGGTGCTTTAATAGTAGTTGGAATGGATAATGAAGTTCAAAAAATAATAGATGGTGGATTTTTTTTAGAATGTGAATATACTCCAGAAAGATTATTTGAATTATCTAAAATGGATGGAGCTATAATCTTAGACGAGAAAGTTTCTAAAATTTTATATGCTAATGTTCATTTACAACCTGATATAGAATATACAACAGATGAAAGTGGAACTAGACATAGAACGGCTCAAAGAGCAGCTAAACAACTAAAAAACAGATTGGTTATAGCTATTTCAGAGAGAAAAAGAGTATTGACTTTATATAAAGGTGAAGAGCGTTATAAACTAAAAAGTTTATTAGAATTGACTAATGAAGCTTCTCAAGCTTTAAATACTGTTGAAAGATATACAAAAGTATTAGAACAAGGACTAGGAAATCTTACTATATTAGAATTAGATGATATGGTAACAGTAGAAGATGTTTGTGAAGTTTTACAAAAGTTTGAAATGTTAAAAAGAATAAAAAAATATGTTTATGAATGTATTCAAGAATTAGGAGACGAAGGAAAATTAATAAATCTTCAATTAGAAGATTTATTAAAAGGAATAGAAGAGGAAGAAGATGAACTTTTAAGTGATTATTATTTAAAAGGTGATGAAGATGAAGATATAGAAAGAGTAAAAGAAGAATTAGGAGAAATAGAAGACGCAGATATATTTGATACAACTAAAATAGCAGGTATATTAGGTTTGGGAAAAACTGTTTCAAAATTAGATAATACAATAACTCCTAAAGGATATCGTATTTTTAGTAAGTTTGGAAAATTAAATGACAGAGATATAGAAGCTTTAGTAGAAAAGTTTGGAGAATTACCAAAAATTCAAGAAGCAACTATTGATGAACTTGTAGAAATTAAAGGAATAAGCAAATTTAAAGCAAATGCTATAAAAAAAGGAATAGAAAGGCTAAAATTTACAGTTGAATTAGATAAGTAAAAATTAAAAAGTTAAATGAATTTATTTTTAATAGATTTATTTAACTTTTTTATTTTTGGTATATTCTTGACAAGAAAATTATATGTATGTTAAAATAGAATAGGGGGGTATCCTATAAAGGAGGAAAAATGAAAAAGAAATTTAAACTAAGTGGTGTTGGATGTATTATGTGTGTAAATAAAATCCAAGATAATTTTAAAACTTTTGAAGGAGTATCTGAAGCTAAAGTAGATTTAGCAACTAAAGTGATGGATATATCTTATGATGAAAATTTATTAACTGTGAAAGATATAGAGGACAAGTTAATAGAATTAGGTTATGGAATAGAAAATGAACTTGAAGAAGATGTAAAAAAAAACTATAAATTAGAAGAAAAAAGAGAAATAAAGACTGAGAATAAAACTTCAATTTTTAAAGAAAATAATATTTCTAAAAAATTATCACAAAAAGTTTTAAAAATAGAAAACATACATTGTCAAGCTTGTGTCTCAAATATAGAAAGAAATATAGGAAAATTAGATGGTGTAGAGGAAGCTATAGTAAATCTTACAACCAACAATGGAAGATTTATTTATGATGAAGACAAAATAAAAATAGATGAGATAATAGAAAATATAAATAAATTAGGATACAAGGCCATAAAAGAAGAGGAAATTACAGAAGAATTTTTTGAAGAAAAAGAATATTTAGAAAAAAGAGAAATCTTAGAATTTAAAATATCAATATTGTTAGCTTTAATAGTTTTTTATATTACAATGGGTCATATGATGGGATTACCCCTTCCAAAAATAATTAGTCCAGAATATAATCCGGTAAATTATGCAATAATTCAATTAATATTAACGGTTCCTATTTTAATAACAGGTAGAAGTTTTTATACAGTTGGTTTTACTTCGTTATTTAGAAGATCACCTAATATGGATTCTTTGATTGCATTAGGGACAGGAGCAGCTTTTGTATATAGTTTGTATGGAACGGTTGAAATAGTAAATGGAAATTTAGAATATGTCCACAATTTATATTATGAATCAGCTGTGGTTATAATAGCTCTTATAAGATTTGGTAAATTATTGGAAAAAAGAAGTAAGGGAAAAACTTCAGAAGCCATAAAAAAATTAATGGGCTTACAAGTAAAAACAGCAATTATAGTAAAAAATAATCAACTAATTACCATAGATATAAAAGAAGTCCAAAAGGGAGATATTGTATTGGTTAAACCTGGAGAAAGTATTCCAGTTGATGGAAAAGTGATAGAAGGAAACACTTATGTGGATGAATCTATGCTTACAGGAGAAAGTATTGCTGTCAAAAAAAATATTAATGATAAAGTTTTTGGAGCTACAATTAATAAAAATGGTGTAATAAAAATAGAAGCCACTGCCATAGGAAAAGATACAGTACTTTCAAAAATTATAAAATTAGTTGAAGATGCTCAAGAATCCAAAGCTCCAATAGCCAAAATAGCAGATGAAATATCAAGATATTTTGTTCCAGTTGTAATAATGATTGCTGTAGTTTCTAGTTTAACTTGGTATATATTAGGTAGTATGAATTTGGTTCAGTTAACAATGAGTAAAGAAATTTTTTCATTGACTATATTTATTTCAGTTTTAGTGATAGCCTGTCCATGTTCTTTAGGACTAGCTACACCAACAGCAATAATGGTTGGAACTGGTAGAGGAGCTGAATTAGGAATATTGATAAAATCAGGAGAATCTTTAGAAAAAGCTCATAAAATTAATATGATAGTTTTTGATAAAACAGGAACTATAACTGAAGGAAAACCAGCAGTAACTGATTTTATAATAGAAAATTCAAAATATTCAAAAGAAGAAGTATTAAAGTATGTTGGAATATTAGAAAAGTATTCTGAACATCCATTAGGTGAAGCAATAGTAAAAGAATTTGAAAAAAATAATTCTTCTGAAACTCTTGAAAAAATAAACAATTTTATTAATATTTCAGGAGAAGGAATTATAGGCGAAATAAATTTAAAAAGAATATATGTAGGAAATAAAAAATTATTTTTAAATAAAAGAATAAAAAATTTTAAAAATGAAATTGGTGATAAACTAGCATTAGAGGGAAAAACTCCAATATATATAGGGATAGATGAGGAATTTATAGGAGTTATAGGTGTAAAAGATAAAATTAAAGAAGATTCAAAAGAATGTATAAAAAAATTAAAAGAATTAGGAATAAAAGTTGCAATGATTACTGGAGATAAAAAAGAAACTGCTGAAATAATAGGAAAAGAGGTAGGTATTGATATTATATTAGCAGAAGTTAGTCCAGAAGATAAATATTTAGAGGTTAAAAAATTACAAGAAAAAGGGTATAATGTAGCTATGGTAGGAGATGGAATAAATGATTCACCAGCCTTATCTCAAGCAGATATTGGGATAGCTATAGGAACTGGAACAGATATAGCTATAGAAAGTGCAGATATAGTACTTATTAAAGAAAGCTTAAATAATGTAGTTTTAGCTATAAAATTAAGTCATGCCACAATAAAGAATATAAAAGAAAATCTATTTTGGGCATTTTTATACAATACTTTAGGAATTCCGATAGCAGCTGGAGCTTTATACATTTTTACAGGTCATTTATTAAATCCTATGATAGCTGGAGGGGCTATGGCCATGAGCTCTGTTTCAGTTGTTACTAATGCATTAAGACTTAGAAAATTTGAAAGATAAGGAGAAAAAATGGAAAAAAATGAAAAATGTAGTAGCTGTAGTAATTTAAAATGTAATTCTGAAAAAAAAGGATATTATTGTACAACTGAAATAAAAAAGAAATTAAAAACGAGATTAAATAGAATAGAAGGTCAAGTCAAAGGAATAAGTAACATGATAGAAAAAGATGCTTATTGTGATGATATTCTAAATCAAATTTCTTCGGTAAGAGCTGCTTTAGGTGGAGTTTCTAAATTAATTTTAGAAGGACATTTAAAACATTGTGTTGTTGATGACATAAAAGCAGGAAAAGAAGAGAAAATTATAGAAGAATTGATTCATACTTTAGATAAAATGTTAAAATTATAAAATATAAAACTTCCTTGATTAATTTTAATAAATAATATATAATTAAGGAAGTTTTTTTTATTTTTAGGAGGAATTCAATGAAATATTTTTTATTTTTAAATCATCCAAAAGGAAAAGAAATTTATGAAATGTCAAAAGAAATGGAAGAAAAAGTAAGAATTTATTTTAAAAGTAAGGATATACTAGAAACAAAAGTGATTTTAGATGATAAAGAATATAAAGCATATATAGACTATGAACTTTTTGAAAAAGAAGTTAATTTTGATTGTTTTAATTGTATTAATGATTGTTGTGCTGATAGTCCATCACTTTTAAAAGAAAAAACTCGTAAATTTATTTTAGAAAATATAAAAGATTTCAATGAAATAACTAAGAATATATATATTAGTGAAGAACTAGGTTATGATGAGCAAGAAATTTGTGATGAATTGAAAACAGAAGAAAAAAGAGATATTATTCAAGAGATAGAAGAAGAAACAGAAATGTGTTTTTATGGATATAAAAGAAAAGATAGGGCAACTCTTTGTGGGATACATTCTTTGTGTTTACAAAAAAATATGACATATAAAGAAGTTTGCCAATATAAACCACTAGTATGTCTATTATGGCCTTTAGAAATATATATAGAAGATGATGGAAAAAGTATATATATAACTCTACCTGATGATTTTACAAATAGTTTTACAATAGAAGATTATTATAAGATTCCATGTA
>NZ_JABAFQ010000023.1 GCF_012843705.1 Fusobacterium sp. FSA-380-WT-3A
TTGTTTTGTAACTCCTCCACTCCAATTATTAATTACTCTATCTTTTTCTTTTAAAATTTTTATCATTTTTTCTCCTTGTTCACAAAAAACAACATTTTATTTTTATTCACAATATCGGAACGCGTTTCTATCTACGAAACTATTTTACTATTTATTTTATTTGTTGTCAACTGCTTTTTTGTTTTATTTTTAATTTTTAGTCTATTTATTAATTTTTAAGTATTAAAAAAATACATTTTTTTATTTTTAAATCTTTTTTAACTTTTTAATAATTGACTTATAACTAAAAAATATATTATAATTTATTTAAGTAAAAGAAAGAGGTGAAAAATGGAAAAAGATTCTCAATATATCAATTCCATATGTAGAGCTATTGAAGTAATAGAACTATTTTCTAAATTACAGGTTAAATATTTAGGTGTATCTGAAATTAGTAAACATTTAAATCTACATAAAACAACTACTTTTAGAATTTTAAAAACTTTAGAATATGTTGGTTGGATAGAACAACATCAAGAAAATAGCAAATATAAGTTAACTACAAACATTTTAAGAGCTTCTATTGGAGTTAGAAATAACTTTGACTTAAAAGAAATTATTTCAACTGAAATGGAAAAATTAAGTAAAAAATATAATGAAAATATTGTTTTAACAACTATTATTGATAAAATAGGTGTTTGGATTAATATGATTAAAAGTACTCATGTATTATCAGAAGATGTAGAATCTGGTTACACTGTTCCTTTACACATAGGAGCTACAGGAAAAACTTTATTAGCATTTAAAGATGAGAAATTTAAAAATAATTTTATTGAAAAAAATTCTCTTATTATAGAGGAAACTCTTGGAAAGAAAAAACTTTTAGAAGATATTAAAACTATTTATAAGAATAGATTTGGTATTTCTAATTCGGAAGTAACAGAAGGAGTAACTGCTATATGTGTTCCTATTTTAGGAGCTGAAAATGAACTTTTATATGGACTTACTATTTCTGGCCCTAGTACTCGTTTCACAGAAGAAATTTTAGAGGAAATGAAGAAGGATTTGCTTCAAATATCTATTAGAATAGAAAATGAATTAAAAGTTTTTAAAAATAAGGTATAAAAAAACAGCCTAATAGGGCTGTTTTTATTTTTCTTCTTTTAATAAAACTAATTTTTGTTTTAAAAAATCTCCTGGAGCAACATTTAGATATTTTTTAAAGACAGTACAAAAATGTTTATAGTCAGTAAAACCAACTTTTTCAGAAATTTCATATAATTTATATTCCTCTTTCATTAAAAGTTTTATAGATTTTTGAATTCTATATTTATTCAAGATATCTAAAAAAGTTTCTCCAACTTCTTCTTTAAATTTTCTACTTAAATATCCAGTACTTACATCAAATTCTTCAGATAAATCTTTTATGTTTAATTTTTCATAATAAGAATTTTTTATTTTTTCCAAACTTTTTCTCACATATTTATTTTCTATTTTATTATCAAAATAAAATTCAATATTAAAAAATTTTATATCATCTTTTGTATCTACCACTTCTTCAACTTTTCTCAAGAGTTCTTTCTTATTCAATTTTTCTCGAACTTTATCTAAAGCTTCATATAAAATATCTTCATCTACAGGTTTTAAAATATACTCAACTACACCTAAATTAATACTTTCCTTAGCATATTCAAATTCTCCATAACTTGTTAGAATAATTTTTTCAAAATTTTTGTCCCTCTGTATAGCTTCTCTAATCATTTCTAATCCATCTAATATAGGCATTCTTATATCTGTGATAACTAAATCAGGAGATAATTCTTCTATTTTCTCTAAACCATCTTTCCCATTTATAGCTTCCCCTATTATAGTACAATCTTTAGATAACCAATCTATAGTATTTATTAAACCTTTCCTTATAATTTCTTCATCCTCAACTATTAGTATTTTTATCATTGTTTTCTCCTTTAGATATTGGAAGAATTATTTTTGTAAAAGTTCCTTTATTCAAAACACTTCTTATAATTAATTTATAATTTTCTCCATACATAAGTTTTATTCTTCTTTGAACATTATATAATCCTATATGTTCTTTTGTTTCTAACTTTTCTTTATTAAGTTTTTCTCTAACTAAATTTAATTCTTCTTTTCTCATACCTTTACCATTATCATAAATTATTATAATTAAATTATTTCTGATTTCTTTTATAAAGATATTTATTTTAAAGATTTTTTCTTGATTAAAACCATATTTTATAGAATTTTCAATTATTGGTTGCATAATTAATTTAGGTGATAATACTTCTTCTAATTTTTCTTCCATCTTAATTTCATATTGAAATTTTTCTCCAAATCTGAATTTTTGTATCTCTAGATAATTTTTTATATAAAACATATTTCTTGCTATTGTAACTTCAGAAGACTTATTTTCTATACTAAATCTTAAAATAGACGAAATATTTAATATTATTTTATTAGCTTTTAATGTATCTGTTTTTATTGTATATTTAAGCATTTCTAAGGTATTAAATAAAAAATGTGGATTAAATTGACTTTCTAATTGCTTTATTTCAGAGATTATACTATGCTTTGTTTCCTCTTTATTTTTTTCAATTAAGTCTTTTATACTTTCAAGCATTTTATTATATGAATCAGCTATTATTTGAAACTCATCATTAGAATTTATTATAAGTTTTGTATCTAAGTCTCCTTTTTTTAATTTTTCAATACCTGAAATAACCTCTTCCATAGCTTTAGTTTTATTTATTGCTACTCTTCTAACTACTTTTGCCATAATAAAAGTTAAAATAAACAATGCAAAAATACTATATATAAAAGTATCAAAAAAACTTTTTATTATATAATCTAAAGATGAAATACAATAAATTGACATATTAGAATAGTATATTTTTCTCTTACTAATAAAATATTTGTTATTATCTATTTTAGAATAATTTTCACTAACTTGTAATTTTTTTCCTATTTTATTAATTCCATTTCTAAAACTTTCATTTGTTGTCATTATAATATTATTATATTTATCCACTAAAATAATGGTATTTTGGCTATATTTTCCAACTATCTCTTTTAAATAAGCATCTGATAGATAATAAGTTAGATATCCTACTATTTCATTATCTTTTACTATAGCTTTACAAATACAATAATCACTCTCTTCTCCATCTAAAAAATAAAATCTTCCTGTAATTCCTATTACTTTATTAGTATGGTTTTCCATCCTTGTAAAAATCATATAGTTAAAAACATTTTCAGGAGTTAAATATTTTCTTTTTATATTGGCACATGAATTTTTATTTTTATCATAAATAATCAAGTTCCCTTTTAATTCAATATCATTTATATTACTATATATCTCTTGATATGTGGCACTTGTTATTTTTCCATTAACTAACTCTTCTATTATTTTTTTATTTTGAGATAATATATCTATTTTTTCAAAAGCTTCAGATATCATAATATCCATTTTTTTTGACAATACTTTATTAATTTCTTGATTTTCCTTTTTTACAACTAGATAATTTGTTAAATAAACACTACAATATCCCATAAAAGAAATTAAAAGAAGAGGAATAAGCGAATAAAAAATCAGAGTCTTTTTCATTTGGTCTTTAAAACTAATAAATTCTCTTTTTTTCATAGGCTATCCCTCTACATTTTTTATTTTATTCTATCATAAATAAATAAATTCATCTACTATACATTTACATTTCTTCCACCAGTAGCTTTAAAGAAAATCAGCAATGAAATAACTGTAGTTACTGTTAATATTGTTGATAAAGCTGCTGCTGTACCATAACTTGCTCTTATTACCTCTGTATAAATTGAAACTGACATTGTTCTTGTTGTTCCTGTATATAAAATTACAGAAGAACTCAATTCATTTATAACTGTTATCCAACTTAATATTGCTCCTGATAATACTCCTGGCAACATCATCATAGCAGTAATTTTAAAGAAAGTTTTTACAGGAGAACATCCTAAACTTATAGAAGCTTCCTCTAAACTTGGACTAATTTGATATAAAATAGCTGCTGATGAACGTAGTGTATAAGGTAATCTTCTTATTACAAAAGAAATTATAATAATTATAGCTGTTCCACTTAATAATATTGGTTTACTATTAAAAGCTAGTAATAAAGTTATACCTATTACAGAACCAGGAATGATATATGGAAACATTGTCATTGTATCTATTATTCCTGTAAGAAAATTTCTTTTTCTAGTGGAAATATATGCAATAAACATACCCATAATTATGATTATTACAATGGCAATTCCTCCATAAATATAAGTATTCACTATAGCATTTCCCATTCTTGAGAAAATTCTTCTATAACTTTCTAAAGAAAATTCATCTACAAATATTGAACCTCTTGTCTTTAAGAAAGATGTATAGATTACTGTTATTTGAGGAATTATTGATAAAAATACAACAAAATATATAAAAATATGAATTAATATCCCTTTAATTCCTTTTATTTCTGTTGGCTGAATAGGTCTTAATGAGCTCATAACAAAAGATTTTTTATTTACAATATATTTTTGTCCAACAAATAAAACTATTGTGATTAATACCATAATAGTAGCCATTGCAGCAGCAAAATTGGCATTTCCTCCCATTTCTCCTACAAACTCTGAATAAATTAATACAGGCATTACATTAAATCCTTCTCCTATTAACATTGGAGTTCCAAAGTCTGCCATAGCATTCATAAATACTAAAAGTCCACCAGACATCAATGTTGGTAAAATAAGAGGCATTATAATTGTCCAAACTTTTCTAAAAGATGTACATCCTAAACTTTCAGCTGCTTCACTTAATGACACATCTATTTTTTTCAAAGCTCCTGAAACATAAAGATATATAAATGGATATAATTTTAGAGTAAATACTAAAAGTATCCCTGTAAATCCATAAATAGTTGGAAGTTTTATCCCAAATGAATCTCTAAAAAATTGTGTTATAACTCCACTTCTACCACATAATAAAACCCATGAATACGCTCCTATAAATGGGGGAGATAACATAGAAATAATTATTAAAACTTCAACTAAACCTTTTAATTTTATTTTGTATGTTGTCATAAAATAAGCAATAGGTACACCTATAAAAATTGCCAAAATAGTTACACATGAAGTAACTTTAAAACTGTTTAAAAGTCCTTGATAATAATATTTTCTACTAAAAAATCTAGCAAAATTATCTAATCCCCATTCTCCTGTATTAGGATTTTGGAATCCACTTATAAATAATGAGAATAATGGATAGATAAGAAATAATGTAAAAATTAATGCTATTACTAAAGTAACAACTGTCCAGAAATCCCATTTTATTTTTTTACTCAACATATATTTCAACTCCTTTGATTAGGCTCTTTTCACCATCCTCTGTAAATATATTTATTTTTTGAGAGTTTGGTTTTAGGAAAATTTTTTCTCCTACACTATAAATTTTTTCTGCATGACCTATATCTTGAGAAAATTCTAAAGCTGGCATATTTTCTACAATTTTTTCATTTAAAGGTTCTATTTCATATGTATTATATTTTCCTAAAAAAGTACTTGTTTTTATCTCTACTTCTATTCCTGAATCTGATATAGAAAATTCTTCTGGACGAATAGCAATGATAACTTTTTGTCCATCTTTTATTGTATCAACTAAATTATCCATTAAAATTTTATATCCAGAATTAAAAATAACATAAATATTTTTATTTTGAATTTCTATTTTTCCATAAAATAAATTTGAATATCCTATGAAAGTAGCTACAAATTGATTATATGGTCTTGTATAAATATCGTGAGGTTTTCCTAATTGTTGAATAACTCCATTATTTATAACTGCTATTCTATCTGATATAGCTAGAGCTTCCTCT
The DNA here is from genome assembly GCF_012843705.1 of Fusobacterium sp. FSA-380-WT-3A. Taxonomy (NCBI): domain Bacteria; kingdom Fusobacteriati; phylum Fusobacteriota; class Fusobacteriia; order Fusobacteriales; family Fusobacteriaceae; genus Fusobacterium; species Fusobacterium sp. FSA-380-WT-3A. The sequence continues at coordinate 5,877 of NZ_JABAFQ010000023.1, forward strand.
TGGTCATGAGTAACATAAACTGTTGTTATTCCAACTTTCTTTTGTACATCTCTTATGGCTGAACGCATTTCTAATCTTAATTTTGCATCAAGATTTGAAAGAGGTTCATCCATCAAAAGTACACTTGGATGAATAACTATAGCTCTTGCTAAAGCTACCCTTTGTTGTTGTCCTCCAGATAATCTTTCTGGTAATCTATCTTGATATTGAGAAATCTTTACAACATCTAATATATTATCAACTTTTTCTTTCATCTCATTTTTTGGAATATTTCTAAGTTTTAATCCATATTCAACATTTTCTCTTACTGTCATATGTGGAAAAATTGCATAACTTTGAAAAACCATTCCTATATTTCTTTTATGAGCTGGCATATCATTTATAACTGTATCACCAAAATAAATCTCTCCACCTTCTATACTATTAAATCCAGCTATCATTCTAAGCAAAGTTGTTTTTCCACAACCAGACGGACCTAATAATGTAAAAAATTCTCCATTCTTTATATCAACTGTCATATCAGGAATGATTATATTATTTCCAAATTTTTTTACTACATTTTTTACTTTTATTTCAACACTCATTTTACACCTCTCTATTATTATTTAAAAAATATCCAAAACTTAGTTACAACCCATAGCTAAGTAATGGATATTTTTTCAGGATTATTTATTTGTACTATTTAGTATATATATCTTTAAATTTGTCTAGCCATTGTTGTTTAGAAGCATTTACAACATTTATATCATCTTCTATAACATTAATATTTTCTAAAGCCTCTAATCCTTTTCCTGCTCCAACATCTTTTCTTATACTTCTTCTATTTAATTCAGAAGTAATCATTGTTTGAGCTTCCTTACCTGTTATGAAGTCCACAAACTTTTTAGCATTTTCTTCATTTTTACAATTTTTTATAATATATACACCATCTGGTTTAACAATAACTCCCTCTTTCATATAAACAGTTTTTACTGGAGCTCCTGCATTTACATATTTTGCTGAACCTTCTTCAAATGTAAGCCCTACTGTATATTCTCCATCTGCTACACCTTTATAAACTGCTGATGAACCAGAAAGTAATGTATAATTTAAGTTTTCCATCAATTTTTCTACATACCACCAACCTTTATCAGGGTCTCCATTACCCATTGCATAAAGCATATTTACTAAATGTTCAAATGATGATGAAGATTTAGCTGGGTCAGAGAAAGCTATTTTTCCTTTTAAAGCTGGATTTAATAAATCTTCATAACTTTCAACCTTTATATCTCCAATTAAGTTAGTATTTACCATCAATACACTTGGAACAGCTGTAAATCTTGTCATATTTCCTTCTTTATTTTTATAAGCATCATAGAATGAATCTTCATTGACACTTGTATAAGGTAGGAAATAATCTTTGACAGGTTCTACTGTACTGATTGTTCCTCCCCATAATATATCTGCTAGAGGATTATCTTTTTCAGATTCAACTCTTTTCATTAACTCTCCTGTACCAGCAGCTATTACTTCAACTGAAACTCCAGTTTTTACTTCAAACTCTTTTACTAGAGGGTCAATAAACTCTAATGGATGTGGACAATAAATTGTTAAATTTCCTGCACCATTATCTTTAGTACTTTCTTTATTTCCACCACCACAACCAACTAAAAGTCCAGATAACATCAAAGCTATACCTGTCATTAATACACCTTTTTTCATATTTTTCCTCCTTATATTTCAGATATAATACATTTTTATTTTTTCTTTATATTAATAGAATATTACATTTTTTTATTTTTTTAAATACTTTTTCATACTATTTTATACTTAAAAATGACCTTTTTTTAATTTTTTTATATTTTTTTGTTCAATTTCATTGTTTTTTTATTATTTTTAATATATTTTTTCTCATTTTATTATAAAAAGAGGTTATTATAAAATATAATAACCTCTTTAATATTAAAATTTATAACTTCCTTTTATAGTACCTGTTAATTTTTCAGCACCATATTCTCCCATATAATATTTAAGTTCTGCACTTAATCCTATATTTTCATATGTTAAATCTGTTCCAACTTTTAAACTAGCTCCCTTTTCTATTAAAGCTGTCTGTACTTGTTTTTCAACTGTTGTTATCTCTGTATTTTTTCCACTTAAATTTTGATTTAATTCATAAGATACTACTCCATATCCATTTACTTTAATCGGAGAATTATTTTTAAATTCTTTTTCTAATTTAATTTCTGGATTTATTTCTAATATAAATTCATCATCAATAGAAGCTTTTTGTGTTTTATCCTTAAACCTTAATTGATAATCTACTCCTGGAATATAATACATATTAAAATCTATTCCTGTTATTATTTTTAAATCATTTATTTTTTTACTAATTCCCATTCCAGTTCCAAAATTAAATATTCCTGTGTTAAAATTTTCTGAATCTATTTCATCTTTTATATAATTAAATCCTAAGTTTCCTTTTACAAAATAACCATCATTTCTTAAAAATTTTCCATATAAATTTGCTGAATAAGTTTCCATATTCCCTGTATAATCTCCATCATAATCAATATCTGATTTTCCATAGATAAATGATATTCCTTTATAATAATTCATATCATTTAAATATTCCATATTTTCATATGAAACTCCATGATTGATTATACTTTGATTGTATTCTCTAAATTTATTACTTTCATAATCTGATTCTGAATAATTTCCTCTATATGTAAATCCTTCTTGGAAATTCTCTCCATCCATAGCCAACATTGAATCTTTTACTAAATTTCTTTGAGATTTTATTAATTCCATTCTAGCAGCATATTCAGATAACATAGCATTAGTTGTAGAACCAGCTGTCCTCTTATCTATTTCACTTGGAATATGTACTGATATATCCATTTTATCATCTTCACTTTTATTTACTTTCAATTCTGTTTTTACAGAACCTATATCAACTATATTACTTCCATCATTGCCAACAATTTCTAATTTTTTATTTTCAGAAGCTTGAATCTCCATTAAACTGAAACTACTTCCAAAATTTGGAACTTCTGCTTTATCATTAAAATCTATTGTCAATGTTGAATTATCGTCAGTTAAATTATTAATTACTACTTTGTCACTTTTTCCTGTTTGTGAATCTGTATTAAAATTAATATTTGCATCTCCAGAAAAATCTCCAACAGTTAGTGTTGAAAATTCTTCAGCACTTTTTTCAAATGGATTCTTTTTAAAATTAATTTGAGTATTATTTCCCAATAGTAAAGTATTTACTTGAGAATCTCCAGATATATTCCAAACTGTACTTAATAAATTTAACTCTCCATCAATAGTTCCAATAGTTCCATTTAATATTGAATTTTCTAATTTTAAACTACTATTACTTAAATTTATATCTCCGTTTACAGAAGAGTTTATCACTTTAGAGTTAGACAATCCTGATAAATTTAAATTTCCAATTAAAGTAGTATTTTCTATAGTAGAATTACTTCCTTTTTGAGAAATATTTCCTGTGATTATAGAATTAGAAAAATATCCATTACTTTTTTCTAAATTCATATCTCCTTTTAATTGAGTATAACCTACTTTTAAATCAGAATTATTTTTTATATCTAAATTTCCTGTATAGAAAGTTGTTATATCTTTAAATCTATCTCCACTTACTTTATCACTTAATATTGTTTCAACAGCATTTTGTTCTTTAGTTTCTTGAGTACTATCATAAACTATTTTTGATTCATCACTAACATATCCTAAAATAACTTTATTTTCTCCCTCTGTTTTTACATCTCCATTTATCACAGAATAAACACTTCCATAGAAATTACTTCCTTTTGTCATATTTATATTATCAAAATTAAATTCACTAAAATAATAATCTCCATTTACTGTTGTTTGTTTTATATTTTCTCCAGCATGTAAATCTCTTTCTCCAGAAAGAATTAAAGTTGTTCCAGAAGATGTAAGATTAAAATCTCCATTTAAATTTGAACCACCTGTAATGGCAAAAGTTTTATTATTTTGTCCATTTATATTTACATCCATTTCTCCATTTACTTTTTCTTCATCATTTTCTCCAAATTGTCCATGATATATTGATGAATTTCCTGTAAATTTGTCTGTATCAATATTTATTGTAGATTTTTTATCAGTATGATTTACTATCATTGCCCCACTATCAACAGCATTTATTTTTCCAAAAGTAATTTCATTTCCATGAACATCTAATCTTCCACCTCTAAATAAGAAATTTATTTTAGAAGTATCTATTTGTTCAGCATCTTTTAAAACTACTGTAGCTCTTCCACTAACAATATCTATATATTCAAAAGCTTGTTTCTCTCCACTACTATCTTTTTGTTGGTCTAATATAACAACTCCATCTCCAACATTTAAAGCACCTTTATTTATTCCTGTTCCATTAATATGTAAAGTTCCCTCTCCTATTTTATGAAGAGCATCTCCTTCAACTCCATTTACTTGCCAAAGAACTTTTTTATCTTTATCAATTTCTATTCCAGCACCAACCCAAGTTTCATTACCTTTTTCGCCTTTTACTGTATAATCATTTTTAAAAGTAAGTTTTCCAGCTCCCATATTTATAGAATCAGCTAGTTTTATTGTTCCACCTTCCCCAGCAAATGTAACATGTTTTGTAAAATTTAATTCCTTGTCATTAGCTTTAGAAAGGTCTACTTCTGATTTTAGTCCATTATAGTCCCATTTATTATTTCCTTGAACTATTGTTCCTACACCTTGATTTTTTCCATTTTCTTCAGTAATCCCATTCCATACAATTTCTCCACCAGCTTTTACATCTTCTATTTCTGGTAAATAATCTTCTTTTATAAAAGAATCTATTACTTCATTATTTATTAATGTGTAGTAAGTTGTTTTTCCTCCTATTGATTGAGCAAATCCTACTAATTCCCATTGTTGTTTTTCTTTATTAAATCCCCAAAGAGGTGAACCACTATCTCCTGGCTCAACATATATAGGTAAAGCACTTCCATCTAAAATATTATCAAAACTGTCTTGTCTTCCTATAAAACCAACATCTATATTTCCTCCACCCCAGTTTACTTTTCCTGTAAAAGTATCTGGATTTATAAATCCTCCTGTAAGATATTCATAAGCATGAGCCACTTGATTTTTTCCATCTTCTCCTTGAATATGTTGTACCCCACTTCCAACTCTTACAAACATACTATATTTATCTTTAAATTCTTTGTTTGATAAATTAAGTAAATTATCTTCTGTTCTTTTAGTTGGGACTACATCTGTCACAACTTTATTAAGTCTTGGAGCATGTAAAAGTCCCTTTTCATTTCTATCTATTAATTTATAAGTATGACCTGTGTTGTATCCATATTTTACTGTAGTATAACTTTGATTGTGTTGTACTCCTCCTACATAATTTGGGTCTATTAAAGTTCCTACTGCACTAGAATCTGTTGAAGAAAAATCTGGAATAGGTAGAGTGATTACTTTAAATCTTCCATTTTCTCTTTCTACTACAACATTAGTTGCTCCCACTTTAAATTTCCCTTTGTTCATAGCAAAATCTTTGTATAATTGATAGTCAATAATATCTGATACTGTTCCCCCATATACTGTCTGAATTGCTAAAAAATAACAAAATAATTTTCCTTTAAAACTCATCCTTCATCCTTTCTTTTTTCATATTTTTTATTTTTAGTAATTTAGGCACTTCTTAAATTTTAATATATTATACAAAAATTGTCAAATGTTTTTTATCATAACTTCTCTATTTTACTTACAATTATAAAGGATAAATATGTATTTTTGACATTTGTCAAAAATGTAGAAATAAAAAAAATTCTATTATGTAACATAATAGAATTTTTTTATTAACTATTCAACAAAAGGAATTAAATTTCCATATCCCTCTTCTTCCATTTTTTCTAAAGGAATAAATTTTATAGAAGCACTATTTATACAATATCTTAATCCTCCTCTATCTTGTGGCCCGTCATCAAAAACATGACCTAGATGAGAATCTCCAACTCTACTTTTTACTTCTATTCTTCTCATTCCAAAACTTCTATCCTCTGAATAATTTACAACCTCTGGAGCTATTGCCTTTGAAAAACTTGGCCATCCACAACCAGAATCAAATTTGTCTTTTGAAGAGAATAATGGTTCTCCTGTAACTATATCCACATAAATTCCTTTTTCATAGAAATCCCAATATTCATTTCTATATGGTCTTTCTGTATCAGCTTTTTGTGTAACTTTGTATTGTATATCTGTCAATTTTTCTTTTAATTCTTTTTCTGATAATTTTCTATATTTATTTTTATCAACTATTACTTCATCTGCTTTTGATAAATCAATATGACAATAACCGTTTGGATTTTTCTTTAAATAATCTTGATGATAATCTTCTGCTAAATAAAAATTTTCTAATTTTTTATTCTCTACTACTATTTTTTTCTTGTATCCTTTTTGAAGTTCATCTAATTCTTTTTGTATTATTTCTCTATCATTTTCATCAGTATAATAAATTCCTGTTCTATATTGTGTTCCTCTATCATTTCCTTGTTTGTTTACACTTGTTGGGTCTATAATTCTAAAATAATATTGTAATAAAGTTGCTAAATCTATTTTTGTTGTATCATAAATTACATGAACAGTTTCAGCATGTCCTGTCCCTCTGTATACTACATCTTCATATTTTGGATTTTCTGTTTTTCCATTGGCATACCCTGATTGAGCATCAACTACTCCGTTTATTCTTTCAAAGTATGCTTCTACTCCCCAGAAACATCCTCCAGCTAAATATATTTCTTTTGTATTCATACTGTTTGTTACCTCCGTTTTGTTTTCCATTGAGAAAATAGAACTAAATACCAATAAAAACATTATAAAAACTTTCATTAACTTTTTCATTAAATCACACTCCTTTACTATTTTTTTCAAACCACACCTATATTGATATTATATCAAATTTTCTATAATTTTAAAATTAAAAAAATAATTTTTTTTAAGTTTTTTTGTTAACTATTTTTTTATTCTTCATATTTACATTTATTAAAAAAATAAATATATAAAAAAATTTTTTAGAAATTATTAAATTTTTTTATTTATAAATTATTTTCAAAAAATTTTTTTAAAAGTTTAATTTTATTTTTTTCTAAAAAATGATATAATATTTTTGTAGAAAAAATTTTTTCTTCGCCAACGGAATTTTTAACTTATAGAAATAATAATTAATGTTATAACCTTTTAATTTACTCTAAATTACTTAGGTTTTTAACTTAATTAATAGATAATACCCTTAATTTTATGAAAAAAAACAGCCTTTTTAGGCTGTTTTTTATTTTATTATTTTTTTAATCTCTTATTTTTATTTAAGTTAAATATATGGGTTTTCTTAGAAAGTACCTTTACTTTTATATAAATACAAACATCTATTATTCACTTTAACTTTATAACTTATATCTTAATTTTAATCTAGTTCCATTTCCTTTAGGTGGAGAATATATTTCTTCATATTCATATCCACAACTTCTCATGGCTGAACATACTGTAGGTGCTGCATTTATTATTTTCATTTCATTTATAATATTTCCTGAAACTAATTCAATTTCTTTTATTCCCATTTTTTTAAAATTATCTAATTGTTCAATTATATATTTTCTTACTTCTTCAATATTTGGGTTATCTGTTTTTTTCTTTTTCTTAATTTTATCTTTCTTTAATTCTTTTGTTAAATTTACTGATTTAGTTACTACTTCATTATTTTCTATATCTATTTCTAATAAAATTAAATCTTCTGGTATTAAATGAGAATTTAGTCTTATAAAATAATCAAAAATTGTTTCATTATTTTTTAAACTACTTTTTTTCAGAACCAATATTTTTTTATAACTTTTAGGAACTAAAGAAAAATATAAAATAGTTTCTCTTAATGTTGAAATTTTTCCACTAGGATTATTCTTATTTTTTGTCCATTCATATGATTTACATTCTATTATATAATTTTCATTTCCTAAATCAAATTTATGTTCTTTTTTTATTGAATAACCTATTTCTATTTTCTTTTGTTTTTCTAATTTTTCCTTTAAATATTCCTCTAATATATTTTTACAATTTTTTCAAATTCATTTCCTGTTAAATTATTTTTCATATTATTTCCCTATTTTTCATTAATTTTTATTTAGTCAACTGAATTAATTAGACAATATATGACCAATTTCTACAAATTAAATAATTTTATTTATTTTAAGAAAAACAGTCTTTTTGCAACTGTTCTCCTTTTAATAACTATTTAATATAATCCCAAAGAGCTAGTACAACATCCATTTGTCCATTATGTTTTTTACTTTCAATATTTAATTCTTTTAATACTTCTTTCCATAATTCTGTATTAGAGTATTCTTTATTTTTATTATTTTTTAGAATATCTATAGCTTTTTGAGAATAACATATATTTGATTTTTCTTTTATTTCTTTATCTTTCCAATTAATATTTAATGGTAAAAGTCTTAATACTCCAATAAAAGCATTTTTTGGACAACCTTTATTTGTTGTACTTTCTGTTAATTCTAACTCTCTACAAGTTTCTTTCCATAGATTAGTTATATCTTTTTCTTCTAAAGTTATATTTTGATTTTTTATTTTATTATAAGTTAAAACTGCTACTTTTCCATAAGTGTTAATTTTCTGTTTCATTGGTTCCTCTCCTAAAATCTAGTTGAAAAATCTTCAAATTTATCAGTAACTTGGAAGTTTATATCATTAGATATTGCTTTAAAATGTTCTTTTCCACATTTTATTTTTAAATTTTCAGTATCTCTTCTATCACTTTCAAATGTTGACCCTTTAGTTTCTACTATAAAGTATAATTTTTCTTCCTCTTTATCTAAATCTGGTTTTACTAATACTGCCCAGTCTGGATTATAATTACCTAAAGGAGTTGAAATTTTAAACCAATTTGGAAGTTTAGTATAAAGTAATATATTTTTATTTTTTTCCATTTCTAAAGCAAAATTTCTTTCTACATCTGAATCTACCACTATATTATTATATGGAGATTTCGTACTTTGTAACATATTATTTTCTTTATCCATTTCATTTTTTAGGTATCCAAATAATTCATTCTCTTTAAAAATTTCTTGTGAATAATATTCTCCATCACCTATTTTTTGATATTTAATACCATCAACAATAAACTCTCTCATTGTTCTTTTTATTATATCAGTAACTTTTTCTAAATAAAGTTGTGGATTTTTTCTAAAACTTTCAAGAACTACTTTCTTTTGACTTGTTAAAATTTTTACAATACTTCTTCTTGTTAAATTTGTTTCATTTTGTAAATAAGTCACTATATCAGGTAATTTATGTCTTGATTTTAAGTTAATTATTGAATTTTCTGAAACTCCAAATCCATTTTCTATTCCACCTTGAGTAAGAACCAATTTTGTTTTTTCAAAAAGATACTTGTCTTCAGGAATAAAAACTCCTTCATTTATATTATCTACACATTTTTCTATTAATTCATCTGTATCAAAATCAACTTGATATGTAGTTTTATATTTTATTTTATCCCATAATTCTTTAAATTGTGGACTAATAAATACTTCTTTATTTATTTCTATTTTTTTCTTATCATCTGCATTTTTTATAATAAGTTTTCCTGCACTTGATTTTAGTTTTTTCTCAATGGCTGGTCTTATATTTTCAAACTCTAAAGGTAACTCTAACTTATTATCTCTTAAATCTTTCTTTAACTTATCTTTTGCATTTCCTTCTCTATCAATATATTCATAATCTCTTAAAAAATTATAAATTTCTTCTGATTTTTCATGCCCTAAGTAAATTTCTTCTCCATTTTTTACTTCTGTAACTATATTTGAGAAAATACAATTTTCTATTCTTCCAAATTTTATTTTTTCATCTTCTTCCATTTCTTTTTGTAAAGATTCAACAAAATTTTCATAAGATTCATTAGCCATTACAGTAAGAGTATTTATATCAAATCCTCTCATTCTTTCTCCATTTTGATTAACTGCTATTCTAAGCCCTCTTCCTATCTCTTGTCTTTTCTTAATTTCAGAAGTTGTTTCATTTAAAGTACAAATTTGAAAAACATTTGGATTATCCCATCCTTCTTTTAAAGCTGAATGTGAAAATATAAAAGATAATGGTTCATCAAAACTTAATAGTTTTTCTTTATCTCTCATTATTTTATTAAATGTATCATTATCTGCATTTGTATTTCCCTTAGTATCTTTGTCTTCAAAATACTCTTTTCCACTTTTACTTTTCTTTTTATCTACAGAAAAATATCCATCATGAGCTTTTTCTGCTCTTTGATAAAACGGAACTGTTTGGTCTCCCATATTTTCATATTCTGGTAATTCTAAAAGTCTATTATATTCTTCCTCAAACATTATCGCATATTTACCTTTTTTAGCTTCTCCTGTTTCAGAATCATAAACTCTATAATTTGCAACTTTATCTATAAAAAATAATGATAATACTTTTATTCCTTTACTTTTTAATCTTTTTTGTTTATCAAAATGTTCTTGTATTGTTTTTCTAATTTGTAATCTTTTAATTACATCAGGATTTTCTCCACCATTTACTTGACCTACTGTAAGAACAACTTTTCCTAAATCTACATAAGATTTTGTTGGGTCATCTTCTACATAGGTAATTTCATTTACAATATATCCATCATAAATAGACCTTTTTGCTTTTTCATTTAAATAATCTCCATTTTTTATATTTATCTCTTTTCTTTTTACAGAATTTCCTACTTTAACATCTAACTCTAATTTTGCACTTATTCCTGTTTTGCTTGCTTTTACACTTATAAGTTTTATATATTCTGTATTTGAATTTTGAGTTACTCCTACTGTTGCTACTTCTATTTGTTTTACTAATTGTTTTTCATAAGCATCAATAGAATCTAATTTAAAAACGGGATTATATTTATCTTTATGAGTTGCTGAATATCTTAATGTACATAATGGATTTAATTCTTTTATAGCTTCTTTTGCTTTATCACTTTCCATATTTTGTGGTTCATCAACAATTACTATTGGATTACATTGTTTTATATAATCTATTGGTTTATATCCATTAGCTTGGTCTCTTTCCTGATTAATAATATTTGTATCTTTATTAAAGGCATCTATTGTTATAACCATAATTTGAATAGTATCATTAACAGCAAAATTTCTTATCATATCTATTTTTTTTGAATCATAAATAAAATAATCATATGGAATATTATCATATAAACCTTTAAAATGTTCTTTTGTTATTTCTAAAGTTTTATACACTCCCTCTTTTATTGCTATTGATGGAACTACTATTATAAATTTTGTAAAACCATATTTTTTATTAAGCTCCATTATAGTTCTTAAATATACATAAGTTTTTCCTGTTCCTGTTTCCATTTCTACAGAAAAATTATAATTACTTGGAGTTAAAGTTTTTGTTTTTGGTAAACCATTTTTTACCTGTATTTTATTTAAATTTTCTAATACTTCTTCTGGAAAAAGTACAAGTCCATTTCCTAATCCTAATTCATTTTCTATTGTACCTAATTTTAATTGAGAACCAGTTTGTTTTTCTACTGTAAATACAGTTTTATTCATTTCTTGGCCTGCAAATATATTTGTAATAGATTCAATAGCTTCTAATTGATAATTTAAATTTTCTTCAAATTTAATTTTCATCTATATCATCACCTATAATTAATCTTTTTTATTTTTATAATTCATAAAAAATTATATACTTCTTATTTCTTTTATTCCTATTTGCTCTAATTTTTTCATTGCATTTGTTTTATCTACATCATTTTTAAATGAACTATCTCTTAAAACTACTGTTGTTTTAAACTCCTCATCTATTTCTAATAGATTTTTATATTCTTCACAAATTGAATCTATTACTTCCATACTAATTTTTTTATCTAAATTAACTAATAATGTTCCTCCGCCTATTGAATAGAAATTTTTAGTTTCTACTATTGGAACTGTTAATTCTAATCCATATTTTAATAGAATTTCATATAATACATCTAATGATGTTCTATCTGATTTTATATTATCTATTGAATCAAATAAACTTTGTTCTAAATTTTCTGTTTCGCTATCCCATTCTTTTATATTTGATGAGTCTAATTTAAATACTTTAAATCCTATATCTAATTTTTCTCTATTTTCTACTGGTAAGCTTTCATCTCCTTTTATTTTTTCTCCTGCTCTTCTTATTCTTTCTTTTCCTATTTCACAAATATTTTTATATCCTGCTTTATATGCTTCTGATTTTTCATCACAAGGTTCTGGTAGTTGTATCATTATATATTTTCTATTTCCTCCATCTTCAGCATTAAGTTGCATTACTGCATGGGCTGTTGTAGCTGAACCAGAGAAGAAGTCAAGGATAATATCTTCTTTTTTTAAATCTGCATATTGAATTAATTTCCTAATAAAAACTTCAGGTTTTGTAAAATCAAACATTTTATTTTTAAACATTTCTATTATATCTTTAGTTGCTACTTGATTCAAATAATTATTTTCTGTTGCAAATAATGTATTTACATAATTATATTCACTTTTCAATTCTTTTTTATATCTTTTAAATATAAATCCTCTTTCATTATTTAAATGTTCTTTTTTAAATTTAATTCTTCCGTTATATATATATTCTTCTAATTTTTCTTTTGCAAAAAACCAAGCTCTTCCTTTAGGTGGAACATCTTTTTTTCCTGTATATGGATTTATAATAGGATAAGTATCCCCATCTCTAGGAGCTGTTGGATCAATACTTTTCCATTCTCCATTTGGATCATTATCTTCATTAGAAAAATCTGAAAAACTTTTCTTTTCTCCACATAATATTACAAATTTTTTACAATAAATACAAACATATTCATGCTGAATATTAATACCATTGTTTGCTGCACTTGTTATAGATTTAGTTTTTCTAATTATATCTCCTAAATAATTTTCTTCCCCAAATATTTCATCACATAATTTTCTTAAATTATGTATTTCATTTTCATCCATTGAGATAAATATTACTCCATTATCTGTTAAAAGATTTCTTGCTAACTTTAATCTAGGATACATCATATTTAACCAATCAGAATGATATCTTCCACTTGTTTCTGAATTAGTAGTTAATTTGTGGGGGGGGGGGGGGGGGGGGGGGGGGGGGGGGGGGGGGGGGGGGGGGGGGGGGGGGGGGGGGGGGGGGGGGGGGGGG
>NZ_JABAFQ010000024.1 GCF_012843705.1 Fusobacterium sp. FSA-380-WT-3A
AGTACAAGTAATAGTAGGACCACATGTAGAATTTGTAGCAACTGAATTAAAAAAATTAGTATAATTTAATAAAAGAAGATAAAAATAGAGTTATTAATATTGTATTCATAATAAATCATCTACAAAAAGCTAATTGATTTTGTCAATTAGCTTTTTGTAAAAAACTAGTTGTTTTATGAGTAGTTTCAAAAAATTTTTTTAATTAATACATTATATTTACTAAGTAATAAAATATCTAGAGAAGGATCTAATAAATAAAGAAGTAAATATTGCTTAAAGTCTATCTATTATTCTACCTAAAATAAGAGTTGGGATATTTAAAAGGAAAAGTTTTTAATGATAATAAACATATCAATTTAAATATAGTAAAATTTTAAGTGTAGAGAAGCTATTATGTAAATATAGTAGAAAAAAAAGAAAGGATTCCAGAATATATAAAAAATTATAGAAAGGTATTGAATCAGATCAGTTAATTCTAAACATTTTAATTTTTTTAAAATTCAAAAAGTAAATAATATGAAATTGTTATATTATATTTTCAATAAAAAATTATAGATTTAGATTAGTTAATTATTGAAACCCTTATAAATTTTGTATAAAAAAGACACCTTTTATATTAAAAAGGTGTCTTTTAAATCTTAATTTTAGAAATGTTAAATAAATAATCTTATTTATTTAAACATATTCATAAAGAAAGTAATAATAACTGCGTTGAAGAAGTCAATAAATAATGAACCAACTAAAGGAATAACAAAGAAAGCTTTAACAGATGGTCCATTTGCTTTAGTGAATGCTTCCATATTAGCCATTGCATTAGGAGTAGCTCCTAAACCAAATCCACAATGTCCACAAGCTATAACAGCAGCATCGTAATCTCTTCCCATGATATTAAATGTAATGAAGTAAGCAAAAATTCCCATTATGAAAGTTTGAATTAAAAGCATAGCAACTAAAGGTAAAGCTAATGCAGCAAGCTCCCAAAGTTTCATAGACATTAATGCCATAGAAAGGAATACAGATAAAGCGATATTTCCTAACATAGAAATTTCATTTAAAGGTAATTTCTTTTTTGCCATATCCATAACATTTCTAAGTAGAGCTGCAACAACCATAGGACCTAAGTAAACAGGGATAGCAAATCCTAAATGCTCTTTAACAAAAGGAGGAATCCATGCTCCACATCCCATAGCTAAACCAATGAAAACAACAGCTTGGAAAATAGTAGTTTCACTTACTTTTTCCTCATAAGTATCCATATCTCCTTCAAAAACTTCATTATCTATTTCTCTTTTAGTTTGTTGAGGTGCTTGATCTTTTTTCGCTATTAAGTTATGTTTTTCCATAAGCTTTTTAGCTATTGGCCCTCCAATTAAACATCCAGCTACTAACCCATATGTAGCAGAAGCAATAGCAACAGAAAAAGCACCACCAGCACCAGCTTCTTCTAATAATGGTCCAAAAGCACCAGCAGTTCCATGTCCACCAGTTAAAGGAATTGAACCAGCAGCAAGACCTATATAAGGATGTAATCCAAATATTTTAGCAAGAAAAACACCTAATGAATCTTGAATAACTACAAGAATAACAGCAGAAAGTAAGAATAAAACAACTCCAACTCCACCTTTTTTTAATAATTCAAAACTTGCTAAATACCCAACTGTAGAATAAAAAGCAACCATTAAGAAATCTTTTAAAACTCCATCAAATGCGAAAGAAAAGGCACCAGTAATATGTCCTATTAAAAGAATTATAGAAAAGACAACACCACCAACAACTGGTCCAGGAATAAAGAATCTTTCTAGAATAGGAAATTTCTTTTTGATAGCACTACCTACTAGTAATACTAAGATAGCTATAGCTAAAGTTTCAGCCATATTAAAAGTAAAAGTCATAAATAATACCCCCTATATAAAATGTTTATTAATGTATATTCTAATCATAGAATATATTTTAGGAATTTAATTAGTACTAATAGTTCTAAAATAGTTAGAACAGTATAAAATTAAAATGAATTCATATAATAAATATACCATATAAAAAAATAAAATAAAAATTCATATATTTAATAAAAATAAAATATTAATATATATATTATATATTATTTTTTAAGAAATATATAATTATAAATATATAAAGTAGTAATTTAAATTAAGAAAAATATAGTTGACTAAAATAAAAAAATAAGGGATAATTAAAATATAAAATAATTTTTTAAGGAGGAATTAATATACTAAAAATATATTAAAAAATGATAAATGGTACAAAGTTTATTAAAAGCAATAGAATTATTAGAATTATTAAAAAAATCTGAAGAAAGTTGTTCAATAGCACAACTTTCAAATGAGTTAAATATCCCTCCTAGTACAGTTCATAGAATATTAAAGACTTTGTGTACATCTTTATATGTAGTAAAAGATGAGAAGTCACATGAATATAGATTAGGACCTGCTTTAATTCCATTAGGAACAGCAGCTTCTAAACATTTACATTTACAAAATATAGCACATGAAGTTTTAAAAAGAATAGCTGCTGAAACTGGGGAAGATACTTTCTTAATTATACCAGTTGAGTATAAAGGAATAGTTTTAGAAAGAATAGATGGGAAAAGAACTTTAAAATTAGTAGAGGAATTTGGAGATGAATTATACCTTCACTATGGAGCTATAAGAAAAGCTATATTAGCATTTCAAACTGAAGATTTCATTAATAAATATATAAAAGAAGTATTAGATAAAGGAAAAACTAATTTAAGAATAACACCATTAGAATTGAGAGAAAAATTAAAGAAAATAAGATTAGAAGGAGTTTCTACTTCTTCAGGGGATTATGCAAAAGGAACTTTTGGAATAGGAGCACCTATAAGAAATAGTTCAGGTCAAGTAATAGCTTCTTTAGGAGTTGTAGTAGCAAAACCAAAGTTATTTTTAGAAGAAAGGATAGAATATTTAAAAAAAGTAATAAAGTCTTCAGCACAAGAAATTTCTAATAAGATGGGATATTTTTAGAAACTATATGAAAAGAAAGAGTACAAAATTATCTGAAAAAAACTTAAAATAAAGTGATAAAAAATAATAAAATGTATTGACGTAAAAAACAAAATGTATTATAATTATTTTGTAAAAATGAAATGCATTCCATAATATGGAATCACAAAAAGAAGAGGAGGTGTAAAAAATGTTTGCTGGAAGTACTATGGGGATATTTGAATCTATAATAGTTTCTGCTTTAGGTTTATCTGTTGTTTTTACAGCTTTAGCAATATTAGCTATCGCTATTATAATTTTTTCTAAAATCTTCAATTGTCTAGGATTAGCTGAGGAAAAAGTAGCTCCAAAAGTAGCAAAACCTGTTGAAGAAAACCTAGATGAAGAACATTGTGCTGTAATAGTATCAGCTATTTCAGAAGAATTACGTTCTAAGAGAGGAAATTACAGAATTAAATCTATAAAAGAAATTAAGTAGTAAAAAATTAAGGTTTAATTCTTACAAAACAAAAAATTAAAAAAATTAAGAAAAATTTATGAAAGGATGGTTTTTAAAAGAATGAAGTATATTGCCAATGTAAATGGAAAAAGATATGAAATAGAATTAGAGAGAGTAGAAGAATATAGACCAATGACACGTGAGGAAGTAACAGCTCCAGCTATTGCAGCTGCACCTGTTAAAGTAGAAGTTCAAGCTCCAGTAGCACCACAACCAGTAAACAATACACCAGCACCACAACCTGTAGCAACAGCTGCAGCACCAGTTTCAGGAGGAGCTTCAACTGTAGTAGCACCATTACCAGGAACAATTTTAGATATAAAAGTAACACCAGGAACACCTGTAAAAACTGGTCAAATAGTAATAATAATGGAAGCAATGAAGATGGAAACAGAAGTTGTAGCAGCTACTGATGGGGTAGTAGATACTATCCTAGTAAAAAAAGGTGATGCAGTAGATACAGATGCAACTCTAATTACATTAAAATAAGGAGGAGTTGTAAATGAATTTTATAGAAGTTTTTAAAGGAATTGTATTAGAATCAGGATTTGTTGGAGCTACATGGCAAGAACTCGTTATGATTTTAATTTCATTTGCATTAATCTATATGGCTATTGTAAAAAAATATGAACCGCTATTACTTTTACCAATAGCTTTTGGAATGTTTTTAGCGAATTTACCATTAGCAGGACTTATGAAGGAAGCTGAGCCTTGGTACTCATCAGGGGTATTAAGAATAATATATAGTGGAGTAAAAAGTAGTTTATTCCCTTGTTTAATATTTACATGTGTTGGAGCTATGACAGATTTTGGACCATTAATAGCTAATCCAATTAGTTTATTACTTGGAGCAGCAGCACAATTTGGAATTTATATTGCATTTATGTTAGCTAATGCTACAGGATTATTTACAGTAGGAGAAGCAGCAGCAATAGGAATAATTGGTGGAGCTGATGGACCAACAGCTATTTATATAGCAAACAACTTAGCACCAGAATTAGTAGCACCAATAGCAGTTGCAGCATATTCATATATGGCATTAATCCCAATGATTCAACCACCAATTATGAGAGCTTTAACAACTGAAAAAGAAAGAAAAATAAAAATGGGACAATTAAGAAAAGTAACAAAAGTAGAAAAAGTAGTTTTCCCAGTATTTGTTACATTATTCTGTGCTTTATTATTACCTTCTACAGCACCTTTAATTGGAATGTTGATGTATGGAAACTTATTAAAAGAGTCAGGAGTAGTAGCACGTTTATCTGATACAGCTCAAAATGCATTATGTAATTTAGTAACTTTATTATTAGGTTTAGCAGTTGGAGCTACAGCAAATGGAACATTATTCTTACGTACTCAGACTTTAGCTATTATAGGAATGGGACTTATGGCATTCTGTTTTTCAACAGTTGGAGGAGTTTTATTAGGAAAACTTTTATGTTTAATAACAGGTGGGAAAATTAATCCACTTATTGGTTCAGCAGGAGTGTCAGCAGTACCAATGGCAGCACGTGTATCACAAGTAGAAGGAGCAAAAGCTAATCCTACAAACTTCTTATTAATGCATGCAATGGGACCAAATGTTGCAGGTGTTATTGGTTCAGCAGTTGCAGCTGGATTCTTTATGATGGTTTTTGGTAAATAATTTTATAAAAAATACTATAAAATAAAACTTTAAGGAGGTTTTTGACGTGGAAAGTAAAATAATGTCTTTAAAAGACGCAGTAGCAAAATATGTCAAAAATGGAGATCATATGGTTATAGGAGGATTTACAACAAATAGAAAACCATATGCACTAGTTTATGAAATTTTGAGACAAGGATTTACAGATTTTGTTGGAGAATCAGGACCTGCAGGTGGAGATTGGGATATGTTAATAGGAGCTGGAAGAGTAAAGGCTTATATTAACTGTTATACAGCTAACTCAGGAGTAACAAATGTTTCTAGACGTTTTAGAGCATGGTATGAACAAGGAAAATTAAATATGGAAGATTATTCTCAAGACGTTATAATGTTAATGTTACATGCAGCTTCATTAGGATTACCATATTTACCAGTTCGTTTAATGATGGGAACTGACTTAGTAAATAAATGGGGAATTTCAAGAGAAGTTAGAGAAACAATAGATAAATTACCTAATGATAAATTTGTGTATGTCGAAAATCCATTTAAACCAGGAGAAAAAGTAGTTGCAGTACCTGTTCCTCAAATAGATTTAGCAATAATACATGTACAAAAAGCTTCTCCAGATGGAACTTGTTCTATAATAGGAGACGAATTCCATGATGTTGATATAGCTATAGCAGCTAAACGTTGTATTGTTACATGTGAACAAGTAGTAAGTAATGAAGAAATTCGTTTAGACCCTACTAAAAACTCAATAGCAGGATTCTGTGTTGATGCTGTTGTTCATGCTCCATATGGTGCACATCCATCTCAATGTTATGGATTCTATGATTATGATAATCCATTCTTAAAAATGTATGATGTTGCAAGTAAAACACAAGAAGATTTTGAAGCTTTCTTAAAAGAATGGGTATATGATGTGCCTACTCACGAAGCTTATTTAAATAAATTAGGTGCAGCTCGTCTAATAAATTTAAATATAGTTCCTGGATTAGGATATGCTAAAAAAGCTGAGGAGGTAAAGTAAATGGCAGATTATACTAATTATACAAATAAAGAAATGCAAGCAGTAACAATAGCAAAACAAATAAAAAATGGACAAATAGTTATAGTAGGAACTGGACTTCCATTGATTGGAGCATCTGTTGCTAAAAAAGTATTTGCACCTGAATGTAATATTATAGTAGAAAGTGGACTTATGGATTGTAATCCAATAGAAGTACCTAGAAGTGTTGGAGACAATAGATTTATGGCACATTGTTCTGTACAATGGCCAAACATTCGTTTCATAGGATTTGAAGCAAATGAATGGTTACATGATGAAAGTAGATTAGTTGCATTTATCGGTGGAGCTCAAATAGATCCATATGGAAATGTTAACTCAACTTCAATAGGAGATTATAATCATCCAAAAACTAGATTTACTGGTTCAGGAGGAGCAAATGGAATTGCAACTTATGCAAATACAATAATAATGATGCAACACGAAAAAAGAAGATTTATAGATAAAGTAGATTATATAACTTCTCCAGGATGGATGGATGGACCTGGTGGACGTGAAAAAGTAGGATTACCAGGGAATAGAGGGCCAATAATGGTTGTTACAGATAGAGGAATATTAAAATTTGATGAAGAAACTAAACGTATGTATCTTGCAGGATATTATCCAACTTCATCACCAGAAGATGTAAAAGAAAATACAGGATTTGATATAGATGTTTCTAGAGCAGTTCCATTAGAAGCTCCATCACCTGAAGTAATAAAAATGATAAGAGAAGAAATAGATCCAGGACAAGCCTTCATTAAAGTTCCAGTAGAAGAAAAATAATTTCTTTAAAATATCAAAATTATAGTAATGTATAAACTTAGGAGGAAATAAATGAATAATTATTCAATGCCAAGATATTTTCAAAATATGCCAACAGTTGGAAAACCTCTAGCTACAGCAAATTCTGAAAACATAGAAGCTTTAAAAGCTATAGAACTTGATATACATGAAACAATAAAAACAGTTCAAGCAGAAGGACGTACTGATGAATCTTTAAATGAATCAGGACAAATGACAGCTTTACAAAGAATAGCTGCTTTAGTAGATAAAGGAACATGGTGTCCTCTAAATACTATTTATAATCCTGAAGGAAACTCTAATGGTTCAACAGGTATAGTTAAAGGATTAGGAAGAATAAACGGAAAATGGGCTGTAATAGTAGCATCAGATAATAAAAAATTAGCTGGAGCATGGGTAGCTGGACAAGCTGATAATTTGTTAAGAGCGTCTGATACAGCAAAAACTTTAAGAATACCATTAGTATATGTTTTAAATTGTAGTGGTGTTAAATTTGATGAACAAAATAAAGTTTATCCAAATAGAAGAGGTGGAGGAACTCCATTCTTTAGAAATGCAGAATTGCAACAATTAGGAATTCCTGTAATAGTAGGAATTTATGGAACAAACCCAGCTGGTGGAGGATACCATAGTATAAGTCCAACTGTAATTATAGCTCATAGAAACGCAAATATGGCAGTAGGAGGAGCTGGAATTGTAGGAGGAATGAATCCAAAAGGATTTATTGATATGGAATCAGCTGAGCAAATAGCTGAAGCTACAGCAAAAGCAGGTAAACAAAATCCTCCAGGTTCAGTATCAATTCACTTTAATGAAACTGGATTTATGAGAGAAGTTTATCAAGAAGAATTAGGAGTAATAGAAGGAATAAAAAAATATATAGATATGTTACCTACATATGATTTAGAATTCTTTAGAGTAGATACACCAAAAGCTCCTAAATATTCTGCAGAAGATTTATATACAATAGTTCCTATAAATCAAAAGAAAACATATGATATATATGAAGTTATAGCTCGTCTATTTGATAACTCAGAATTTACTGAGTATAAAAAAGGATTTGGACCAGAAATAGTAACAGGTATGGCTAAAGTCAATGGATTATTAGTTGGAGTTGTTGCTAATGTACAAGGTTTATTAATGAAATATCCTGAATATAAAGAAAATTCAATTGGAATTGGAGGAAAGTTATATCGTCAAGGATTAATTAAAATGAATGAATTTGTAACTCTTTGTGGAAGAGATAAATTACCAATCGTATGGATTCAAGATACATCTGGAATAGATGTAGGTGATGATGCTGAAAAAGCTGAATTATTAGGATTAGGTCAATCTTTAATTTATTCAATTGAAAATTCAAATGTTCCTCAATTTGAAGTTACATTAAGAAAAGGAAGTGCAGCAGCTCACTATGTATTAGGAGGACCACAAGGAAATAATACTAACGTATTTACAGTAGGAACTGCAGCAACAGAAATGTATGTAATGAATGGTGAAACAGCTTCAATAGCTATGTATTCAAGAAAATTAGCTAAGGATAAAAAAGCTGGTAAAGACTTACAACCTACAATAGATAAAATGAATGCTTTAATAGATAAATTTACTGCAGAATCAAGACCAAAAGCATGTGCAGTAGCAGGAATGGTTGATGAAATAGTTGATATGACAATGATTCGTCCATATATTGAAGCATTTGTAGAAGCAGCATATCAAAATCCAAAAGCAATTTGTGCATTCCATCAAATGTTATTACCAAGAGCTACTCGTGATTTTGATAATTACACAAAAAAATAATAAAAAAATAGAATTACAATAGCAATATTTCACCTTGTAAGAGGTGAAATATTGTTCTATTATATAAAATGTAAGAAAAGAAGGAAACGGAGGAAATTAATGTACACAATGGGAATTGATATTGGTTCTACTGCATCTAAAAGTGTTATACTTAAAGATGGAAAAGAGATTATCAGTAAAGCCGTTATTAATGTAGGAGCAGGTACAAGTGGTCCAGGTAGAGTTATAGAAGAAGTAACTAAGCAAGTTGGACTAAAAAGAGAAGATATTGATTGTGTTTTAGCTACTGGATATGGACGTAATTCACTTTTAGAGTGGGCAGATTATCAAATGAGTGAATTAAGTTGTCATGCAAAAGGAGCTAGCTATCTATTTCCAAATGTAAAAACAGTAATTGATATTGGAGGTCAAGACGCAAAAGTATTAAAAGTAGGACCTAATGGAGTATTAATTAACTTTGTAATGAATGATAAATGTGCAGCAGGAACAGGAAGATTTTTAGATGTAATGGCTAAAGTCTTAGAAGTTAAGGTTAGCGATTTGCAAACTTTATCTGCTGAATCGACAAAGGATGTAAGTATAAGCTCAACTTGTACAGTATTTGCTGAATCAGAAGTTATATCTCAATTAGCAAAAGGAACAGATAAAAGAGATATAATAAAAGGAATTCATCGTTCTGTAGCAGGTAGAGTAGGTGGATTAGCAAAAAGAGTAGGGTTAGAAGACGATTTAGTTATGACAGGTGGTGTTGCTTTAAATGGTGGAGTTGTAAAAGCAATGTCAGAAGAATTAGGAAAAGAAGTAAAAACATCTCCATTAACTCAATTTACAGGAGCTATTGGAGCAGCATTATTTGCATATCAAAAAATACAAAGGAGTGAATAGAATGAGCGAAGTAAATAAGCCAGTAGAAGAGAAAAAACCAGCTAAGGTTGTACTTAGAGAATTAGTAGAAAGAGAAGTTTATCAAGCAGCATGGGAAGCTAAGAAAAAAGGAGAACCAGTAGGTTGGTCATCTTCTAAATTCCCTTCAGAAATATGTGAAGCTTTAGGTTTAAAATTAGTTTATCCTGAAAACCAAGCAGCAGCTATTGGGGCTAAACATGGTGGAGAGAGAATGTGTGAACATGCAGAAGCTATGGGATATGATAATGATATTTGTGCTTATACAAGAATAAGTTTAGCATATGCAGCAGGATATGAAGCTGAAGAAAAACCAATGCCTCAACCAGATTTCGTATTATGTTGTAATAATATTTGTAACTGTATGACAAAATGGTATGAAAATATAGCAAGAATGCATAATATTCCATTAATTATGATAGACGTTCCATATAGTAATACAAAAGAAGTAAGCCAAGCTCAAGTAGATTACTTAAGAGGACAATTTGATGAGGCTATTGAAAAATTAGAAAAAATAGCTGGACGTAAAATGGATATGAAAAAATTTGAAGAAGCATGTGAAAATGCAAATCGTTCAGCAAAAGCATGGTTAAAAGTATGTTCATATTTACAATATAAACCAGCACCATTCGCAGGATTTGACTTATTTAACCATATGGCTGATATAGTAACAGCTCGTGCTAAAAAAGCTACAGCAGAAGCATTTGAAGCATTAGCTGCAGAATTAGAAGAAAACGTAAAAACTGGAAAATCAACTTGGAAATATGATGAAAATTATAGAATCATGTTTGAAGGAATTCCTTGTTGGCCACAATTACAAAAATTATTTGCTCCTTTAAAAGAAAGAGGAATAAATACAACAGCAGTTGTTTATGCACCAGCTTTTGGATTTGTATATAACAATATGGATGAATTAATGAGAGCTTATTGTGTTGCACCAAACTCAGTTTGCTTAGAAAAAGGTGTTGAATGGAGAGAAACTCTATGTAAAGAAAACCATGTTGATGGAATATTAGTTCACTACAACAGAAGTTGTAAACCATGGAGTGGATATATGCCTGAAATGGAAAGAAGATTCCGTAAAGATTTAGGAGTTGCTGTTGCAGGATTTGATGGAGACCAAGCAGACCCTAGAAACTTCTCTGACGAGCAATATAGAACTCGTGTTGAAGGATTATTTGAAGTAATGGAAGCAAATAAAGCTAAAAGATTAGCTGCTGAAAAAGAGGGAGGAGACAAATAATGACTAGAATAGAGGAATTATTAAATAATTTTAGAGAGATAGCTTATCATCCAGAAAAACAAATGGCTAAATACAAAGAAGAAGGAAAAAAATTAATTGGATGTTTCCCATATTATATACCAGAAGAAATAGTTTATGCAGCAGGAATGGTACCTTTTGGTGTTTGGGGAACTCATGGAACAATAAGTAGAGCAAAAGAATATTTTGCATCTTTCTATTGTACAATAGCACAAATGAGTTTAGAAATGGCATTAGAAGGAAAATTAGATGGATTATCAGGAGTAATATTATCATCTATGTGTGATACTTTACGTCCATTAACACAAAACTTTAAAGTAGCTATCCCTCAATTACCATTTATGTTTTTGGCTCATCCACAAAATAGAAAACCAGAATATGGAATTAAATATACAATGAATGAATTTACTAGATTAAAAGGACAATTAGAAGAAATAGCTGGACATAAAATAGAAGATGAAAAATTACATGAAGCTTTCAAAGTTTATAATGAAAGTAGAGCTACAAGAAGAGAATTCGTAAAATTAGCTGGAAAACACCCTGAAGTAATATCAGCTGTAAGTAGATCAGCAGTTTTAAAAAGTGCTTTCTTCATGTTAAAAGATGAACATACAGCAATGTTAAAAGAATTAAACAATGAATTAGCAAAATTACCAGAAGTAAAATGGAATGGAGTAAAAGTTCTTACATCTGGAATAATTTTAGATAATCCAACATTATTAGGATTATTTGATGAATACAAAATAGCAATAGTAGCTGATGATGTAGCTCATGAATCAAGAGCATTTACAACAGATGTTCCAATGGATATAGAAGATCCAATTAGAGCTTTAGCAGTACAATTTGCTAACCAAGATAATGATACAATTTTATATGACCCATTAATTGAAGAGCGTCCAAAATATGTAGCAAGAAAAGCTAAAGAAGCAGGAGCAGATGGAGTTGTAATAGCAATGATGCAATTCTGTGACCCTGAAGAATTAGAATATCCATCATTAAGAAAAGCTCTTAATGAAGCTGGATTACCACATATTAAGTTTGGATTTGACCAACAAATGGTTGACTTTGGACAAGCAAGAACTTCATTACAAGCATTCGCAGAAAGTTTATAATATTGTAAAAAAAGCACGATTGTATCGTGCTTTTTTATTATTTAGGAAATTATGATTTTTTAATTGAAAAACTTATTAAAAAGAACACAAAAATAAAGGTAAAATTTATTAAAAAATATAGTATAATATAAAATATAGAGATTTTTAAATTACAAAAAAGTTGTGTTTGTGAAAGTTATTAAGTGCTAAATGATTAAGGAAAAGCATAATGAAAACTATATTTAGTAGTATAAATCATAGAAGTTTCATACTTAGAACAAGAGATTGGATTTTATTTGAAACTTCTATATCTTTTCTACCCAAGAAAGTTTTTTTCTAAAGAAATTAAATCTAAGAATCTTAATTTTTTTAGTTTTATTATTTTTAGAATAAATATCATATCTTCTAATTATTTTAAAGTATTTAGGAGTAATATGAGAAATTAAACATCTGAAGAAATCTCTTAAAGAAAAAGTAACAAAAATCTTATTGTCATTATTTGGTTTTTGGTACCAAAATGTAATGTTTTTAGAATCAAAAAAATAATTCTATATTCAACAATAGCTGGTCTTACAAGCTTGACCAAGATATTTTGCAATATTTTGAATATTATTAATAATATTATTAGGATTAACATAAAATCCATTAGAATATTTTTTATAAGTGATGGAAATTTTATTTTTAAGAGTAATAGAACTATTAGATTTAGCGAAAGAAGCAATAATATCAATAGAATATTTTTGCCAAGATTTTCTAAGAGGTCTCTAAGGAAGAGAATTAAGAGTTTTCTAAATCCCTTTAATATAAAAACCACCAAAAGTAACAATAGCATAAATATGAGGATTCTAAGATATATCTCTAGAAAAAGCATGAATATTAGTGATAACTCTCTAATTATATATACCAATTTTTTTAAAAGAATATTTAATAGAATAATAAGTAGCATCAGAAAGATTTTTAAGTAATTGTAGATTATTAAAGAAAAAATTTCTAATGAAACCAGTAGGTAAAGAAAAAGTCATATAAATATGAGAAACAAGAGAAGAAGCTCAATTTTCAGTATAAATTTTACCACAAGAAGAATAAAATTTAGATTTACAAGAAAAAGGTTGAATAAATTTATGAAGATAAGAAGTACAAAGGAATGGAGAGAAACAGAACTTAGAATCAGTGCCATGTAAAAAGAATTGAGATTGTTAAGAATATTTTATTTATGCTCATCAGAAAAGAAAGAAGAAATATTATCTTAGTATTCAAAAAAATATATTTAAGTTTATGATTACGAGAAATAAAATTATTATTTATAAGTATATTATACACTAAAAAATAGAATTAAATAATAAATTTTGTTTAGAATATTTTACTAAATTAATAAATATTAAATGAGTCAGAGATATTATAATAAAAGCTTTTAAAGTATAAAATATAAGTAATTAAATAAAAAAGATAATAAGAATTATTAATTTAAAAATAAAGGATATAAAAAATAAAAAAAGTATTGACAAATTTTAAATAATAATATATAATTAATCTTGTATGTGATGCCGCTTTAGCTCATCTGGTAGAGCAACTGACTTGTAATCAGTAGGTGACTGGTTCGATTCCGGTAAGCGG
>NZ_JABAFQ010000025.1 GCF_012843705.1 Fusobacterium sp. FSA-380-WT-3A
TATCTCACGGACAAGATTAATTATACCTTAGAAATTAAAATATGTCAACATATTTTTAAAATATTTTTATGTTTTTAATTTTTTTCTTTATTTTCCAATACTTTTTAGCTTTTTTATTTTTTAAATTTATTTTTTAAATTCTCTTTTAGTCTTTTTAAAGGATACCCTTTAAAAATCCATACCTTTCTAATTTTTTGAAAATCATTAAAATATTTTATTCTCTCTTCGTCTAATGGTTCTTTACACTTTCTACTCCAACATTTATATATTCCTGTAATATCAGCACCTTTTATTAAATCTTTTAATTTTTGGGGTAACCATTTTATGGAAATACATGATTGAAAGTCTATTAAATAAGGATAATAATTTTCTCCAACTATTATATTTCCTAAATTCCTTAAATCCAAATGCACTATATCTTTTTTATGCATTTCTATCACATTTTTTTCTAACTCTAAAAAAAATTCTTTTTCTATACTATTATCTAGAAAACTTTTTAAAGGTTTTCCTTTTATAAAATCAAAAGCTAAAGTATATTTTGATAAAAATATTATATTTTTGGTAACCGAAGGAT
Organism: Fusobacterium sp. FSA-380-WT-3A; assembly: GCF_012843705.1. Classification (NCBI taxonomy): domain Bacteria; kingdom Fusobacteriati; phylum Fusobacteriota; class Fusobacteriia; order Fusobacteriales; family Fusobacteriaceae; genus Fusobacterium; species Fusobacterium sp. FSA-380-WT-3A. The sequence goes on from NZ_JABAFQ010000025.1 coordinate 575, forward strand.
TTTCTTCTAATTTTTTTAAAGAATTCCCTTCTCTTTTAACAAAAATTCTTCCTAAAGTATTTTTTAAAATCCAAGGAGAAGTAGAAAAATCTTTTATGGTTAAATCTAAATTTTCATCTTTATACCTGAACACAGCAGCATTTATATACTCACCTTCATTCATTAATATTAAATTATTTTTATCAATCTCTTTTCCTAATTTTTTTGATAATTGATTTTTTATATTTTCTTTTATTTTTTCTAAATCTTTCATTTTCTACACTCTATCCTCTTTAAATCAAAATGAACTATCAGTCAATATTTTAGTTCAATTATTATATCATTTTTAATTTTTTTAGTCAATTTAAAAAATATTCATATTATAAAAATAATGTTATATATTTAATTTTGTCATAAAAAATTTTCCTTAATATTTATTACATTAAAAACTTTTTATCTTGTTTAAAAATAAATTTAACATCTAATAAAAAATAAAAGGTATCACAAGCCAATAATAAAATTATCATCTTGAAATACCTATTTTGGAATTTTATATTTATTATAAATCTTTTGCTATATTATCCAATTTTACAGCTACTTTTAGGACCTCTTCCAAATCATCAAGGTATAACATATTTGGCCCATCACAAGGAGCAGTATTTGGATTTGGATGAACTTCAGCAAATATAGCATCTACTCCTACTGAAAGAGCTGCTTTCATTAATGGAAATACATATTCTCTATTTCCACCTGAGCAACTTGAAAGCCCTCCAGGAATTTGTACTGAATGAGTAGCATCAAATACAACAGGAACCCCAAATTTTCTCATTTCTAATAATCCTCTCATATCTACCACAAAATTGTTATATCCAAACACATTTCCTCTTTCACAAAGTAAAACATTTGGATTTCCAATTTCATTCATTTTTGTCACTACATTTTTCATATCCCAAGGTGCCAAAAATTGGCCTTTTTTTACATTTACAGGAAGTCCTGTTTTTCCAGCTGCTATTATTAAATCTGTTTGTCTACAAAGAAAGGCTGGTATTTGAAGCATGTCCACTACTTTAGCTACTTTTTCACATTGCCATGCTTCATGCACATCTGTAATAACTGGTACTCCAATTTCATTTTTAACTTTTTCTAATATTCTAAGTCCTTCTTCCATTCCAACTCCTCTGTATGAATGAATAGATGAACGATTAGCCTTATCAAAAGATGATTTGAAAATATAATTTATTCCTAATTTATCACAAATCTCTTTTATTTTTTTTGCAACCTCTAAAGACATCTCTTCGGTTTCAATAGCACATGGTCCAGCTATTAAAGTAAATCTTTGTTTTCCACCTATTGTAAAATCTTTAATATTTATTTCTCTTGTTTTTTCTAATTTATTTATCATTCTTACCTCTCAATATTATTTTTTTAATTTATTTACAGCTTTTATTGCTTCTTCTCTATCATCAAAATGAATTTTTTCTCTTCCAATTATTTGATAATTTTCATGTCCTTTACCAGCTATTAAAATTATATCATCTTTCCGAGCTAACTTAACAGCTTTTTCTATAGCCTTTTCCCTATTAACTTCAATAATATGATTATCTTTTTCTAAACCAACAGTTATATCTTTTATAATTTCACTTGGTTCTTCTGTTCTAGGATTGTCTGAAGTAACTACTATTATGTCACTATACTTTTCTGCTATTCTTCCCATAATAGGTCTTTTAGTTTTATCTCTATCTCCTCCACAACCAAATACTGTAATTATTCTATTAGTTTTAAATTCGTTTATACTTTTTAAAATATTTTCTAAAGCATCACCTGTGTGTGCATAATCTACTATTATTGTAAAATCAGCCTCTGTTTTTACTGGTTGAAATCTACCTGGTGCTCCATGTATTTTATCTATCTTTTCTATAATTTCTTTGTCATCAATACCTAAAACCTTAACAGCTCCAATAGCTCCTAATAAATTATAAAGATTATACCTTCCTAGAAGTTTTAAATTTACACTATAAGTTTTATCAAAAATTTTTATTTCTACTTCTTGTCCTTCTCTAGTTATTCTTTTTATTTTTCCTTGAATATCTGCTGTTTCTTTGCTCCCATAACTTATTCCATTTGTATATTGAAAATATTTTTTTCCATATTCATCATCTATATTAATTATAGAATTTTTTTTATCTTTTACTAAATCAAATAATTTTCTTTTAGCTAAAAAATAATTTTCCATAGTTTTATGGTAATCTAAATGATCTAAAGTAAGATTTGTAAATATAGCACTTTCAAATTTTAACATATCTACTCTTCCTATATCTAATCCATGAGAACTTACTTCCATAACTAAATATTTAATATCTTTTTCTATAGCTTTCTTACAAATTTTTATAATTTCTAGTGAAGATGGAGTTGTATTAGGTGCTGGTATAACCTCTTCTCCTATTTTATATTCAACAGTTCCTATTCTTGCTATTTTATTTTCTCCTAATATACTTTCTAAAATATAAGTTGTAGTTGTTTTCCCATTTGTTCCTGTTACTCCAACTATTTTTAGTTTATCTTGTGGATAATTATAAAAATTAGAAGCTATTATCCCCATTTTTTTTCTTAAATCTTTTACTAAAAAATATCCTATCCCTTCTACTAAAGGAACTTCTTTTTCTACTAATATTGTTTTAGCACCATTTTCTATAGCTTTACTTATAAATTCATGTCCATCAGTAATAGAACCTTCTAAAGCTATAAATATATCTTCAGCCTCTACTTTTCTAGAATCAAATTCCATATTTTTTCCAAATATTTCATCTGATATCATTTGTAAAGCTTTATAATCTACACCTCTAAATAATTTTTCAATTTTCATTAAATTTCCTCTTTTCTAAATTTTATTTTTAAATATTTCCAATATTTCATCTTTAGTTTGGGCATTATTCAATTTTGTTACTAAATCTACATCATCCATTATTCTTGCAAATTTTTTTAACCATTTCATATGATGCTTAGAAGATAATGCTGATATAATAAATAATAATTTTATCTTTTTATTTTCAACATTTGGAAAAACTATCCCATCATTTATTTTTAAAAAAGATAGTGAATTTTTACTAACTTTATTTCCTGGTCTCGAATGTGCTAAAAAGATATCATGATCTACCAAAAACTTTTCTCCATTTAATTTTATATTTTCTTTTATTTCTTCTATATAATTTTCTGTAATACAATTATCTTTTATCAGCATTGAAGAAGCAATATCAATAGCTTCTTGCCAATCTTTTACGTTATTTACGACCTCTACTCTTAAATTTATATCATTTTCAAACATAGATTCCTCCTAGTAAATCTATTAACCTATCAATGCTGCCGCTCCATAAATTCCTGCATTTTCTTCCAAAATTCCTATTTCTATTTTAAATCCATCTTGTAAAGTTACTCCCATAGCATATTTAGGTAATTTTTCTTTAACTTTATCTAAAAGTATATCTCCTGCCAAAGATACTCCACCAGATAATATTATTTTTTCAGGATTGATTAAATTTAAAATATTTCCTATACCCATAGCTAAATATTCACTTTCATATTCTACTATATCAAGAGAAAATTCATCTCCCTCTTTAGCACATTCAAATATATCTTTAGCCTCTAATTTATCTATTTGTCCATTTAATTTTTTATACAATTCATTTGTTTTATTTACTTTTAACCTTGAAATAGCTTCTCTTTCTATTCCTGTAGCTGAAGCATAAGCTTCAAAACACCCTCTTTGCCCACAACCACAAAGTTTTCCATCTTTAACAAGTTTCATATGTCCTACTTCTCCACCAGCGCCAGTAAATCCAGAAATTATTTTACCATCTATACAAATACCACCACCAATTCCTGTTCCTAAAGCTATAGTAACACTACTTTTTGAACCTTTTCCAGCCCCATGCTTTGCCTCACCTAAAGCTATAACATTTACATCATTTTCTAATTTTGTTTCTTTTCCACTTATTTTTTTAAAAATTTCAGCTATATTTAAATTTTTTTTCCAAGGAAAATTAGCAAAAAATCCAACTATTTCTTGATTTTTTACAGGTCCGGGAATTCCCATTCCTACACCTTCTAAATTATCTATACTTATATTTTTTTCTCTTAACAATTCACAAATAGTTTCCCATATTCTTATCATTGTCTTTTCTACTCCTTCTAAAGACAATGTTTTTATAGATTTTTTTATAATAATATCGCCCTCTTCATCTAATATACCTATTTTTGTATTTGTTCCTCCAATATCTACTCCAGCAATATATTTCATCATAATCAACCCCTCTTTAAATTTAAGATATTATTGTCTATATTTATATTATAATATAATTTTTCATTTTTTATCAATTATTATTTGATTTAATTATAAAAAACTTTCTTAATTTATATTGTAAAAACTTGATTATTATAAAATATAGTGATATAATTTTTTTAATTAATATTTTCTAGGAAATTTATCCTGTGACTTCACAGGTTTTTTTATTGAGAATAATATATTTTAATTTAGGAGGATTTTATGAAAAGAAGTTTATCTGGTATACAACCAAGTGGAACTTTACATCTTGGTAACTATTTTGGAGCCATGAAACAATTTATTGAAAATCAAGATAAATATGAAGGATTTTATTTTGTAGCTGATTATCATTCTCTAACTTCTCTTACAAAACCAGAAATTTTAAGAGAAAGCACAAGAAATATTATTTTAGATTATCTAGCTTTAGGACTTGACCCTGAAAAATGTACTTTATTTTTACAATCAGATGTTCCCGAACATGTAGAACTTTCTTGGCTTTTATCAAATGTTACTCCTGTAGGACTAATGGAAAGAGGTCACTCTTACAAAGATAAAATAGCTAAGGGAATTTTTCCAAATACAGGACTTTTAACTTATCCTATCCTTATGGCTGCTGATATTTTAATCTATGATTCCGATGTAGTTCCTGTAGGAAAGGACCAAAAACAGCATCTAGAAATGGCTAGAGATATAGCTATGAAATTTAACCAACAATATGGAGTTGATTTCTTTAAACTTCCTGAACCATTAATTATGGAAAGTTTAGCTGTAGTTCCTGGAACTGATGGACAAAAAATGAGTAAATCATACGGAAATACTATAAATATGTTTGCTCCAAAAAATATTTTAAAAAAGCAAGTAATGTCAATAGTAACTGATTCTACTGAGCTAGAAGCACCTAAAAACCCTGACAATAATATATCACAACTTTATAAACTTTTTGTGTCAGAAGAAAAATATCAAGAAATGAGAAATAAATTTATAGCTGGTGGATATGGTTATGGACATGCCAAAAAAGAATTATTAGAAGCTATTCTTGAATATTTTAAAGATGCTCGTGAACGTAGAGAAGAACTTATGAAAAATCCTGAATATGTAGATGAAGTTTTAAGAAAAGGAGCTCTAAAAGCTCGTGAAATAGCTAGAAAAAAAATATCAGAAGCTAAACAAATTGTTGGACTTATGGGAAATGCTTATAATAAATAATAATTTAAGAGGTTATATTCAATGAAAAATTATGATGAAATAAAACGCGCTATTAGTTTTGGAATACCAGTTTTTATATCTTATATTCCTGTAGCCATTACTTTTGGACTAGTGGCCAAAAATTCTGGTTTTTCTTTATTTGAAGCTTTTGCTTTTTCATTTTTTCTGATAACAGGTTCTGGACAATTTATGACTATAAATCTTTGGAATATAAATACAGGAATTGTAGGAATTTGGTTCACTGTTTTTTTAATGAATTTAAGATTATTTTTAATGAGTTCAGCTTTAAATGATAAGCTTACTGATAGAGCTAAAAAATATTCTCTTTTTATTGCACCTTTAATAACTGATGAATCCTTTGCTTTATCAAGTTTACAAGAAAAGAAAATAGAACCTGAATTTATAATTCCGTTACAATGTATTGGACATTTTTTTTGGTGGACTTTTACAATAATTGGTTATATTATGGGAGGTTTTCTACCTGAAAATATAAGTAATAGTATGGGAATAGCTATTTATGCCCTATTTATTTCTATGTTAGTTCCTCAAATGAAAAAATCTTTATCTATAACTTTTATTGTTCTTCTTTCAGGATTTATAAATTGGTTTATTAAATATTTAAATATATTTCCAAGTGGTTGGAATATAATTTTAGCTATTATTATTTCTTCTTTTGTAGGAAGTTTTATTTTAAAAGAGGAGGTTGAATCAAATGAATAAAACTACTTTTATTTTGATTTTAGGATTAACTTTAGTAACCTTTATTCCGAGATTTCTTCCTTTTAAACTTATGAAAAACATAAAACTTTCAAAAAGAGCATCTTTATTTTTAAAATCCATTCCTTTTTCAGCTATAGGAGCACTAGTTTTACCAGATGTATTTTTTTCAATTCCTAATAATTTTATTGCTTCATATATAGGAGCTTTTAGTGCTTTTATTCTTTCATTAATGTTTAAAAATTATATTTATGCTGTTATTGGAAGTATTTTATTGGTATATTTATCTATTATATTTTTCTAAAGGAGAATTATGAAAAATAAATTTTGGAATTCCTGGTTTAAACTTGTTGGTATGTTATTAATTGTTCTAATCATTTGGATAGTATTATTTTTTTTAGGAAAACACTTTTTAGGTGATACTTTTGAAAGAAATAAAGTTATTCATTATATGCTCCTTATGATTATGGTTATAAAAGTAAGAGAAATCTTTTTAAAAGATATTAACTTAAAAAAAGAAAATAAAAAAAATTTAGATGAACTGGAGAATAATAATTCTGACAGTGACAAAAAAATTTAATTTTTAAGTTGCATAATTTTTTATATTATGTTATAATTCTTTCAGATTAAAATTTAATATAAAAGGGAGTAGTTTTAATTGCAATGTCAACAATCTCGACAGTTAATCTGTCTGGTATTGCAAGCCTTTAATTTTTAGGTAACGAGACTTTTAATATAGTTTTTACTATATTAAAGGTCTTTTTTATTTTTTAATTTTTTAAGGAGGAAAGATGAAGAAATATTTTAACCAAAGTTCTGAAGAGATACTTCAAAATCTTCAAGTAACTAAAAAAGGACTGAATTCTATACAAGTAGAAGAAAATTTAAAGAAATTTGGTCCTAATCAATTAGAAGAAGGAGAAAAAGAAAGTGCTCTTTCAATTTTTATTTCTCAATTTAAAGATGTTTTAGTTATTATTCTTATAATTGCTGGATTAATTTCAATGTTTACAGGAAATTTTGAAAGTTCAATAGTAATATTTGTAGTTATTACTATGAATGCTATTTTAGGTACTGTGCAACATATAAGAGCTGAATCATCATTAGAAAGTCTTAAAAATTTATCTTCACCTAAAACTCATGTTATTAGAAATGGAGAAAAAATAGAAATAAATTCTAAAAATGTAGTTGTTGGAGATATTATACAATTAGAAGCTGGAGATATAGTTCCTGCTGATGCTAGAATCATTGAATCATTTTCTCTAAAATCTAATGAAAGTTCTCTTACTGGAGAATCTGAAAGTATTGAAAAAAGTAGTGAAATTATTGAAAAAGAAGATTTACCTTTAGGAGACCAAAAAAATATGATTTTTTCAGGAAGTCTGATTACTTATGGAAGAGGTACAGCTGTTGTAGTTAAAACAGGAATGTCAACTGAAATAGGTAAAATAGCAACTCTTATGAAAGATACAAAAGAAAATTTAACCCCATTACAAATTTCTCTTGATAATTTTGGTAAAAATCTTTCAATTTCCATATTAATTCTTTGTGGAGTTGTATTTGGTACTAATATTTATCATGGAGTTACAATTCTAGAATCTTTATTATTCGCTGTAGCTTTGGCAGTAGCTGCTATTCCAGAAGCTTTAAATCCTATAGTTACTATTGTGTTAGCTATTGGTACTCAAAAAATGTCTAAAGAAAATGCAATAATAAAAAAATTAAAAGCTGTTGAAGGATTAGGATCTGTTTCTATAATTTGCTCTGATAAAACTGGTACTCTTACACAAAATAAAATGACTGTTAAAAAAATTTTTGTTAATGAAAAAGTTATTAGTAGTGAGGATATAAGTTTAGAAAATAATTTTGAATCTGACTTAATAAAATATTCTTGCCTATGTAGCGATGCTATAAGTAGTAATGGGAATGAAATAGGAGATCCTACTGAAACTGCTCTTACTACTCTAGCTTATAAATTAGGGATAAAAGAATTAGATTTAAGAAATAAATATAAAAGATTATCTGAAATTCCTTTTGATTCAGATAGAAAACTTATGTCTGTTCTTTGTAATATAAATAATAAAAATATTATGATTACAAAAGGTGCTCTAGATGTTATTTTAAAAAGAACAAAATATATAATTTCTAATGGAGTTATTAGAGAAATAAATGATCAAGATATACAGCTTATTGAAAAAATTAACTTTGAAATGTCTAATAATGGATTAAGAGTTCTTGCCTTTGTTATTAAAGAGTTTGAAAATTATAAAAATTTAGAATATTCAGATGAAAATAATTTTATTTTTGTTGGATTAATTTCTATGATTGACCCTCCAAGAGTTGAATCAAAACAAGCAGTTGCTGATTGTATAAAGGCTGGTATAAAACCTATAATGATTACAGGAGACCATAAAATTACAGCCTCAGCTATAGCTAGAGAAATTGGAATACTTAGAGAAGGTGATAAAGCTATTGAAGGAATTGAACTTGAAAAACTTTCTGATGAAGAATTTGAAAAGGAAATTGAAAATATATCAGTTTATGCTAGAGTTTCTCCTTCTGATAAAATTAGAATTGTTTCTATGTGGCAAAAAAAAGGAAATATTTGTGCTATGACTGGTGATGGAGTTAATGATGCCCCAGCACTTAAAAAAGCTGATATAGGAATTGCTATGGGAATCACTGGGACTGAAGTTTCAAAAGATGCTGCTTCAATGATACTAACTGATGATAATTTTTCTACAATTATAAAAGCAGTAGCTACAGGTAGAAATATCTATTCTAATATTAAAAATTCTATTAAATTTTTATTATCTGGAAATTTAGCTGGTATTATTTCTGTTTTTTATGCTTCTGTATTAAATTTACCAATGCCTTTTGCTCCTGTACATCTTTTATTTATAAATCTTGTTACAGATAGTTTACCAGCAATAGCTATTGGAATGGAACCAGGAAATAATAGAATTCTAGAAGAAAAACCTAGAGATATAAATGAACCAATTCTTACAAAAGAATTATGTACTAAAATATTATTACAAGGTGGACTTATTACTATATTTGTTTTGTATGGTTTTTATCAAGGATTAAAGTATTCTCCAGAAGTTGGAACAACTATGGCTTTTGCTATTCTTTGTCTTGCTAGGTTATTCCATGGATTTAACTGCCGTACAAATAGTAGTATAATAAAATTAGGTTTTATGTCTAATATATTTTCTGTTTTTGCTTTCCTTATAGGAACTGTTTTACTTACTTTAATATTAACTGTCCCTAGTTTAGGAAAATTCTTTGAAACTACCTCACTTACTATGACACAACTTGGAATGATTTATCTACTGGCTTTTATTCCTACAATTATAATCCAAATTATAAAATATATTAAATATGACTTAAATAAATAATTACAAACCACCACTTAAAGTGGTGGCTTTTTCTTACTCTAATTTCAAAATTCAGTCCACTAACCAAATAATACTTTGGTTAAATACCAAAGTATTATTTTCTACTTTTCCTATTTTCCATAAAAAGAGTAAAATATTTTCTTAAAGCTAACTACTTTAATGTAATACTCTTAAATTTAATTTACCTCTTTATCATTATGCTTAAAAGATATTTTCTATCTCAAAATCTCTATTACTATTTATATTTTAAATTAACAAATCCATCAACTATCTAAAATATCCTTGAAAAATTTTTTCTCCTTAAATTTTCTACTA
>NZ_JABAFQ010000026.1 GCF_012843705.1 Fusobacterium sp. FSA-380-WT-3A
CTTAATAAAATATACTTATTTATAAACTACTATTTAATATAATTATATTATATTTTTTATAAAAAGCAAGTTTTTTTTGAAATTTTTTTACAATCAAAGTGTTTTTTTTAGAAAAAATGAATTAAAAAAACACTATTAATTTTTTGCTCTTATTTTTTCTTGACAAAAAACTATGTTATAATGTACAATGTTTCATGTATACAAAAAACGAAGAAGAGGTATTTTATAATGAGAATAGAAAGAAATAAATCTATGAGAGAAAAAGTTTATGATATTTTAAAAGAAATGATTATAGATGGAAAAATTCCTCAAGGACAAAGAATTATAGAAACAGAATACTCTCAAGAATTTCAAATTAGTAGAACTCCCATAAGAGAAGCTTTAAGGATGTTAGAATTAGAAGGACTTGTTGTTTCTAATTCTACAGGTGGAGTTATTGTAAAGAAAACTACTAAAGAAGAACTTATTGAAATATATAAAATAAGAATAGCTTTAGAAGGAATTATTTTAGAAGAAGTTATAAAAAAAGCTACTGAAAAAGACATAAAACTAATTGAAGAGACTTTAACTACAACTAAAGAAAAACTTGAAGAAAATAATCTAGAAGAAATTTTTGCTTTGTTTTCTCAATTTAATATAGAATTATATGAGATAGCAAAGGTTCCTAGAGTAATGGGAATGATTAATAATATTAATCTTTATCTTAAAAGATTCAGAAGATTAGCTATTGATGAAAATATTAGAAAGCTTGAAGCTTTTAATGACCATGTTCAAATTTTAGAATGTATTAAAAATAGAGATTTAGAAGAGGCTTTAAAAATTAATAGAAAACATCTTGAGAGGTCAATGAATTTTATGATTCCTAAATTTGAAGAAAAATAAAATTTATAAATTTTTTATACTTTTGCTACTTTTTTTATAAAATAAAAATTATGTTTATAAAAATATTTTTTATTTTATCTCTTTAGTAAAAATAAATTATTTTAATTAAAAAAATTATTTACTATAAATAATAAAATTTAAATACTTATATTTTTTATTATAAAATAAAAAATAGGAATATTGTAAAATTACAACATTCCTGTTTTTTTATTTTTTATAATTCCATCATTATATCTTTTGAATTTATTTTTTTATTTATCATTTTTTCATTATACATCCATTGTATATTCTCTTCCCATACTTTTTTATCCTGAGATAAGAATTTATTTTCTTTTGTTTCCATTAAAGGAAGTAATATATTGATACTTTTCATTTCAACTGTTTTTGTTAATGGGAATTGATCTGCTTCTTGTTTTTGTAATAATAAATCAACAGCTCCCTCTGGGTCATTTTTCATATCTTCAAATCCTTTTGCTATAGCTCTTAAAAATCCCTTATAAAGTTCTGGATTATCTTTCACCATATCTTCATTAGCTACAAAAACTTCCTCATAATAATTAGGGAATCCAAAATCAGTTGGGTAAAAGTAATTAACTTCTAATCCTTTATCTTGGAAAACAGGCACTTCATGGTTTACAAATCCACCAAAAGTAGCGTCAACTTTTTTTGTTATAGTAGCTGTTAATAAATCAAATCCCACATCTATAAGATTTGTTTTTGATAAATCTCCTCCATCATTTTTTATAACTGTTTGCAATAATCTTTCTGCCACATACCCTTGTGAATATCCAACTGTTTTCCCCTCTAAATTTTTTGGTCTTTTTATATTTTTATTTTCAGGAGCAATAACAACATTTAAAGGTTTTTGTACAATAGCTCCAATAGATTTTACAGGAATATTTTCATTTGCTCTAGCCATTATTAGTTGATGTAAATAATACATTCCAACATGAGCTTTTTTTACAGCTGGTAAAGCTATTGGGTCTGATACATTAGCTGGATAGTGAATTACTAAATTAATTCCCTCTTCTTCAAAATATCCTTTTTCATCAGCTATATATAAAAAACTATGAATAGCATTTGGATACCAATCTAATATTACATCAAAATCTTGTATTTTTTTTTCTTTTCCAAAACTAAAACTAAAAACTAATAAAAATAGTAATAAATATTTTATTTTTTTCATTGAAATCTCCTTTATTTTTTTACCCAAATTAATAATTTATCTTCTACAAGCGAAATAAATTTTACAATAAATACAACTATTATTGATATTAAAATCGCTGGAGCAAAAACTCCTGCCCCATCTAATTGTGTCATCATCCTTTTACTAAAATACCCTAATCCTTCATTAGCTCCTAACCACTCTCCTATAGTTGTTCCTATTATTACAAAAGGAATTGCCATTTTTAATGAAGAGAAAAAATATGGTAAAGTTGAAGAAATTTTTAATTTAATAAAAATATCCAATTTCGAAGCTCCCATACTTTTAAAAAGCTCTAGATGTTCTTCTTTTATTGATTTTAATCCCTGAGCAATATTTATAGTTACAGGGAAAAATGTAATAATTATTGCAACTAAAACTTTTGACCATATAGAATATCCAAACCATAAAATAAATATTGGAGCTATAGTGGTTATTGGAATCGTTTGACTAGTTACAATTATAGGATATATTGCATTTTCTATATTTTTATTAATATCCATAAATATTGCTAGTACTATAGCCAATACCAATGATATAGTTAAAGAAATAAATGAAATTTTTAATGTAGCTATCAAATGATGACAAATCAATATTTTTTTTAATTGCCAAAATCTTTCTATAATAAGAGTTGGCCAAGGTAATATAAAAGCTAGATTTACATATCTTGCTAATATTTCCCAAAATAAGAATAATATAATTGATAAAATCAAGGCTGGGGAATTTTTCTTCATCTACTTACCACCTCCTATATCAATTAAAATTTTTTCTTTAACCTCTTTTATAAATTCTAAATCCAATTTTTTTTCTTTAGGAATTATATATTCTTTAAAAGAATTTAAAGGTCTATTTTGACAAACTAAAATCCTATCAGATAAAAAAATAGCTTCATTTATATCATGAGTTATAAAAATTATACTCTTATCAAAATCTTTTAGTACTTCTAATAACCATTTTTGTAAGTTTTCTTTTGTTATAGCATCTAAAGCACTAAAAGGTTCATCCAATAAAAGAATATCAGCATCTGTCAACAAAGTTCTAATAAAAGAAACCCTTTGTTTCATTCCTCCTGATAACTCATAAGGATATTTTTCTTCATATTTCTCTAAATTTAATTTTTTTAGATAATCAATAGCCTTTTTTTTCTCTTCATTAAGATTTTTTTTACTTAGTTCTGATGGAAGAAGTATATTTTCTAAAACATTTCTCCAAGGAAGAAGAAGGTCTTTTTGAGGCATATAAGCAGTTTTTTTTCCTACTATATATCCTGAATTCATTTTTTTAATTCCACTTATTAATTTAATAATTGTTGATTTTCCACATCCACTACTTCCTACAATAGATAAAAATTCATTTTTTTTTAAAGAAAAAGATAAATCTTTTATTAATAAATCTTTTTTCTCATAAAAAAAACTTATATTTTCTACTTTTAAAACTGTTTCAGATGTTTTAAAAAATTCTTCTTTCAAATTTCCTCCTAAAATAAAAAAAATTATTCTCTAGAACCTTATTAGTCAAAGAAAATAATTATACAAAAAATATAAAATTATTCTTTGCCACTTCCCTCCGCTAGTGTTATCTAGATCAGGTAATTAAGGGTCTAAATTCTCAGCTAAAAGCTCCCCTAGTAGCTTGATTTTCAAAAAATATATTATCATAAAAATAAAATATTTTCAATAATAAAATTTTCTAAAATTTCATATTCTTTTATAGAATATTATGATAAAATTTAATTATAATATGAGTTCAAATGGGGAGGAAACTTTTATGAACCAACATGAAAATTTAGTTTTATTTTGGATAGGTACTTTAAGTTTTATTAGTGGTTATGCAAATGTCTATGGAATTATCTTACTTGGATTAACTCTCACTCATTTTACAGGGGATATTTCTAAAGCAGCTATTCATATAATAAATCATGTTACTGTTGATGAACAGATAATAAAAATTTTTATAGGGTTATTATTATTTTTAGGAGGAAATATTTTTTCAGGGGCTATTATTGGAGAAAGAGCTTTTAACATAAGAAAAAGATATGGGCTAATCTTTTTTGGAATTGGTTTTGCAATATTTTTTTCTTATATATTTTTTAAAGATAATAATAATTTCCTTTATATGCTTTGTTTTACAACAGGAATTCAAAATGGACTCTTTATGACTTATAAAGGTATCCTTATAAGAACTTCTCATTTAACAGGAAGTATCAGTGATTTAGGAGTCTATATAGGATATAAATTAAGAGGAATAAAAGTGGATAATATAAAAATTCTTTATTACCTTACCACTATCATAGCTTTTTTTTGTGGTGGAGTAGTTGCTACATATTTATATAATATTTTTAAAAATGATGCTCTTATAGTTATTCCTCTTCTTTATTTTTTAATTGGAGCTTCTTATTTTCAACTTCGTCGTGATTTTCAAGACACTAAATAATTTTTACATTAATATTATACAAGGAGAAATAAAATGATAAAAAAAGAACTTTTAAAAAAATATGTGGATTTATCTTTACAAATAGGAGTTAATATTCAAAAGGGACAAGCTCTTGTTATAATGTCTCCTATAGAAATTTATGAGTTTACAAGACTTTTAGTAGCAAGAGCCTATGAATTAGGAGCTAGTGAAGTTGTTGTCCACTGGAATGATGATTTTTGTAAAAAGATGACTTTTATCTATGGAGATAAAAAAATATTTGAAGAAATACCTAATTGGCAAGTGGAATCTTTAATGTGTTATGCTAATAAAGGAGCTGCTTTTTTAAGTATTGCTGCTAATGACCCAGAATTATTATCAGGTGTAGACAGTGAAAAAATAGCTCTTTATCAAAAAACTAGAAGTCAAGCATTAAAACCTTATTATGATAAAATAATGGTAAATGAACTTCAATGGAATATTATATCTGTTCCTACTTTAGTTTGGGCTAAAAAAATATTCCCTGGAAAGTCTGATGAAAAAGCTATAGATTTATTATGGGAAGCTATATTAAAATCTACTAAAGTAACAGAAGAAAATAATGCCACAGAAGTATGGAAAAATCATTTAAAAAATTTGGAAGAAAAAATGAATTATTTAAATAAAAAACAATTTAAAAAATTTAGAATAACAAACTCTCTTGGAACAGATTTGATGGTTGAACTTCCTAAAAATCATATTTGGGCTTCTGGAAAAGATGTTACAAAATCAGGAATAGAATTTGTAGCCAATATTCCTACTGAAGAAGTTTTTTCAATGCCTCATAAATATGGTGTAAATGGAGTTGTTTATGCTTCTAAACCTCTTAATTATGGTGGAAATTTAATTGATAATTTCTCTATAACTTTTGAAAATGGAAAAATTATAAAATTTACTGCTGAAAAAGGATATGAAGCTTTAGAAAATCTTATAAGTATAGATGAGGGAGCAAAATATTTAGGAGAAATTGCCCTTGTTCCTTATGATTCACCTATTTCTAATTTAGGAATTTTATTCTATAATACTTTATTTGACGAAAATGCTTCTTGTCACTTAGCTATTGGACAAGCTTACTCTAGTTGTATAGAAAATGGAGATAAACTAACTCCAGAAGAGATGGAAAAAGTTGGAATGAATGATTCTTTAACTCATGTAGATTTTATGTTTGGAACTAGAGATTTAAATATAGATGCTTTTGATGAAGAGGGAAATATAGAAAAAATATTTATTAATGGAAATTGGGCTTAATCTTTTAACTCTCTTGCAATTTTTAGGTGTTTATTTTATAATATAGTGTATTATAAAATTAATTTTAATTATTTTAGGAGGTCTAAGTGCAACAAAAATTTAAAAGAAACTTTTCAATCATTGCTCATATTGACCACGGAAAGTCAACTATCGCTGATAGACTTTTAGAAGCTACTCATACAGTAGCTGAGCGTGATATGAAGTCTCAATTACTTGATTCTATGGATCTTGAAAGAGAAAAAGGAATTACTATAAAAGCTCAAGCTGTTACTTTATATTATACTGCCAAAGATGGAAATACTTATGAATTAAATCTTATTGATACTCCAGGACATGTGGACTTTATATATGAAGTATCTAGGTCTTTATCAGCTTGTGAGGGAGCTTTACTTGTAGTAGACGCTGCCCAAGGAGTAGAGGCTCAAACATTGGCCAATGTTTATTTAGCTCTTGAAAATGATTTAGAGATAGTTCCTGTTATAAATAAAATAGATTTACCAGCAGCTGAACCTGAAAGAGTAAAGAAAGAAATAGAAGATGTAATTGGTTTACCAGCTGATGATGCTGTATTGACATCAGCAAAAATTAATTTAGGAATTGAAGATTTATTAGAAGAAATTGTTAAAAGAATTCCTTGTCCTAATTATGATGAAGAAGCTCCTTTAAGAGCTTTAATATTTGACTCAAAATTTGATGATTATAGAGGAGTTATTACTTATATAAAAGTAGAAGATGGTTGTATCAGAAAAGGAGATAAAATAAAAATTTGGTCAACTGAAAAAGAGGCTGAAATATTAGAGTGTGGTATTTTCTCTCCTAATATGAAACCTACTGATGAACTTTCTTCTGGTTCTGTTGGATATATAATTACAGGACTTAAAACTATAAAAGATTCTAGAGTTGGAGATACAATAACTCATTCAAACAGACCTTGTGCTGAACCATTATATGGATTTAGACCAGCTCAATCAATGGTTTTTGCTGGAATTTATCCAATATCAACTGATGATTATGGAGATTTAAGAGAATCTTTAGAAAAATTACAATTAAATGATGCTTCATTAAACTTTGTCCCTGAAACATCTCTTGCCTTAGGATTTGGATTTAGATGTGGATTCTTAGGTTTATTACACATGGAAATAATTGTAGAAAGATTAAGAAGAGAATATGATATTGACCTTATTTCTACATCTCCATCTGTTGAATATAGAATCACAATGGAAGGAAAACCTACTTATGTAATTGATAACCCTTGTGATTTCCCTGAAGGTGGAAAATCTAAATTTATAATTCAAGAACCATATATTAAAGGAAATATAATAGTTCCTAAAGATTATGTTGGTTCTGTAATGGAACTTTGTCAAGAAAAACGTGGAGTTTATGTAGGAATGAGTTATATTGATGATACAAGAACTATGATTACTTATGAACTTCCATTAGCTGAAATAGTTTTAGATTTCTATGATAAATTAAAATCAAAAACAAGAGGATATGCTTCTTTTGAATATGAATTAATAGATTATAGAGAGGGTGACCTTGTAAAAGTTGACATCCTTGTATCTGGAGAAGTAGTTGATGCCTTTTCTTTCATAGCTCATAAAGATAATGCTGTTTCTAAAGGAAGAGCAATTTGTGAAAAATTAAAGGATGTAATTCCTAGACAACAATTTGAAATTCCCATTCAAGCAGCTTTAGGAGCTAAAATAATAGCTCGTGAAACTATAAAAGCCTACAGAAAAAATGTATTGGCTAAATGTTATGGTGGAGATATTACAAGAAAGAAAAAATTATTAGAAAAACAAAAAGCAGGTAAGAAAAGAATGAAACAAATAGGAAATGTAGAAATTCCTCAAGAGGCTTTTGTTTCTATCTTAAAATTAAATGATAACTAATCTTTTTTTGGGAGGAATTATGTTTTTTATTGTAGGGTTTAGTAATAGAGATGAATTTATAAAAGAAGTCAATTTCAAATGTACTAATTGTTTAAATGAAAAATTTGAACTTTATCAAGTTGCTAATGTCCTGACTTTTTTCTTCATTCCTCTTTTTAAATTTAATAAAAAGGCTTTAATTGTATGTAAAAATTGTAAAAGTATATATAAAGTAAAAAGTGAATCTTTGAAGAAAATTTTAGATTCGACTATAGTTACTTATGATGATATTGAAGAGATTGTGAGAAATAATAATGTTTGTCCAAACTGCGGATACATGGTTGATAAACATGATAAATTTTGTCCAAACTGTGGAAATAAACTATAAGGGATGTGATATAGTTGTTAAACATTACATTTTTTAAAGGACTTACTACTGGATTAATTCTTTCTTTTCCTTTTGGTCCTGTAGGATTTTATTGTATGGAAAAGGCTTTAACAGAAGGAAAAAGAGAGGGATATGTTACTGCATTAGGAATGGTTACTTCTGATGTTTTATATGGACTTATTGCATTTCTTTTTGTAAATATTGTTGATGACTTTATATTTAAATATGAAATTTTCTGTAAAATTGCAGTTGGAGTTCTTTTAATACTTTTAGGATTAAAAAAATTAAATACACCTGTAGTTTTAGATAAAAAAATTATTAATCAAGATTATAATATATTTCAAGATTATTTTATAGGATTTGGACTAGCTTCTTTAAATATTACAGGAATAGTTACAATATTAGCTTTATACACTCTTTTAGGGCTTGTACGGGACCAAGATAATTATTTTCATTTAGCTCTTGGAATCGCTGCTGGTGGAGTTATTTCATGGTTTTTTACAGTCAATATTATCTGTGCTTTTAGAAAGAAACTTACTGATGATGTACTTATAAAACTTTCAAAATTTGCTAGTTTTGTTATTCTTACTTTTGGAATAATTACATTAGGTTATATTATCTTCAGTTAAAAATTATAACTTTTAAAATTATAGGAAAATTTTTTTATTAAAAAATTTTTTCCTATAATTTTTTATTTTATGTAGTATAATTTTATTAGAAGATAATTTGTATAAGTTTGGGAGGTAATTATGGAAAACTTCAAACTAGACTCTTTTGAAATTAAAGAAGAAGGATTAGAATGTGAAAAGTTATGGGTATTTCTAACTTTGATGATGATTAGTGGATTTTATGGGGCATTTACCTATACTATAAGAGGAGCAGTCTTCTGCAATGCTCAAACAGCAAACTTTGTGTTGTTTGCTATGGAATTAGGTTCAGGACATTTTTCTAAAGCTTTTTACTATTTAATTCCTATGTCTGCTTACTGTTTTGGTGCTATTATTTCTGAAGCCATTGGTGGACCAATAAAAAGGCTTCATAATATTAGATGGGATACTGTTCTTATCTTTATTGAAATAATTGTTGTTATTATTTTAGGCTTATTACCTGAAAGTGCTCCTTATCAAATTTCTCAAGTATTCATTAACTTTATTTGTTCTATGCAATATAATACTTTTAGAAAAACTAGAAAAATTCCTATGGCTACTACTTTCTGTACAAATCATTTAAGGCAAGCTGGAATAAGTATTGTAAATTTTAGAAAATTTCCAGAAGATGAAAATGTTAAAAGTAAATTATTCTTACATCTAAAAATGATTGGAATATTTGTTATTGGTGGATTAATTTCTACTATTTTATGTCATATTTTCTTAGGAAAAGCTATTCTATTTACTCTAATTCCTCTTTCTATATTATTTGTTCGTCTATTTTTAGATGATTTAAAAAATAGAAATTAATAATTTTTTATTTATAATATCATATACTAACTTTTATTAGTAAATATTTTTATTATTCTTTATTTATAAAATAATTTTACTTTTATTATTTAGTATTTTTTATATATTTTAGTAATTTTTTTTATTCTTATTTTTTAAAATTTTCTTTGTAATAAATATTTTGATATATATTACTATTATATCTATTTTTTATTTTACAATATTTTTATTTATATTATTATTAATACTTATAAAAAACTCAAGAAAAATATCTTGAGTTTTTTATTTATACATCTATTTTTTTAAATTTAACATTACATCATATATTAAAGCCCCTGCTAATTTGGAAGTTCTACTATCTATATCGTAAGT
>NZ_JABAFQ010000027.1 GCF_012843705.1 Fusobacterium sp. FSA-380-WT-3A
CTTGTTTGAGGCATTGGTCCATCAGCTGCTGATACAACTAGGATTGCTCCATCCATTTGAGCTGCTCCTGTAAT
This sequence comes from Fusobacterium sp. FSA-380-WT-3A, assembly GCF_012843705.1. Lineage (NCBI taxonomy): Bacteria > Fusobacteriati > Fusobacteriota > Fusobacteriia > Fusobacteriales > Fusobacteriaceae > Fusobacterium > Fusobacterium sp. FSA-380-WT-3A. The sequence continues at coordinate 75 of NZ_JABAFQ010000027.1, forward strand.
CATGTTTTTTACATAGTCAGCATGTCCTGGACAGTCAACGTGTGCATAGTGTCTTTTTTCTGTTGTATACTCAATGTGAGCTGTGTTGATAGTTATTCCTCTTTCTCTTTCTTCTGGAGCAACGTCGATTTTATCAAAATCTACTCTTTCAGCTAGTCCTTTGTCTGATAATACTTTTGATATTGCTGCTGTTGTTGTTGTTTTTCCATGGTCAACGTGTCCTATTGTACCAATGTTTACATGGGGTTTGCTTCTGTCAAATTTTTCTTTTGCCATTTTTTCCTCCTAAGATTATTTACATTTTTTGTTTTTTTATTTATTTTACTTTCAACTCTAAGGGATTTTCTCCCTTAGAGCTAAATAAAGCTTAGATTATTATCTTCCTCTTGCTGCTTTAATTTCATCTTGAATATTTCTAGGAACTTGTACATAGCTTTCAAATTCCATTGAATAGTTTGCTCTTCCTTGAGATTTAGATCTTAAGTCAGTTGCATATCCAAACATTTCTGATAAAGGTACTTTAGCATCGATGATTTTAGCACCGTTTCTATCTGTCATACCTCCAACCATTCCTCTTCTAGAGTTGATATCTCCTATGATATCTCCCATATATTCTTCTGGAGTAGTTACTTCTACTTTGAACATAGGTTCTAGAATAACTGGTTTACATTTTTCAGCACCTTGTTTCATTGCCATTGAACCAGCAATTTTGAATGCCATTTCTGATGAGTCAACCTCATGGAATGATCCATCATATAGAGTTACTTTAACTCCAACTAAAGGATATCCTGCTACAACTCCATTTTCAAGAGCTTCTCTACATCCTTTTTCTACAGCAGGAATATATTCTCTAGGAATTGCTCCTCCTGTAATTTCGTTAACAAATTCGAAATCTTTTCCTTCTAAAGGTTCGATTCTTAATTTAACGTGTCCGTATTGTCCTTTACCTCCAGATTGTTTAGCATATTTAACTTCTTGCTCAGTTCCAGAAGTAATAGTTTCTCTGTAAGCAACTTGTGGTTTACCAACAGTTGATTCTACTTTAAATTCTCTTTTCATTCTGTCAACAATGATATCAAGGTGTAATTCTCCCATTCCTGATATAATTGTTTGTCCAGTTTCTTCATCAGTTTTAACTTTGAATGTAGGGTCTTCTTCAGCAAGTTTCGCTAAAGCAATTCCCATTTTTTCTTGGTCAGCTTTTGTTTTTGGTTCAACAGCTACTGATATAACTGGCTCAGGGAATTCCATTTTTTCAAGAATTATTGGATTTGTTTCTGAACATAGAGTATCTCCTGTTGTTGTATCTTTTAATCCAACAACTGCTGCAATATCTCCACAGTAAACAACATCAATTTCTTCTCTTTTGTTAGCATGCATTTGAAGTAATCTTCCCATTCTTTCTTTTTTACCTTTTGTTGAGTTAAGAACATAAGAACCTTTTTCAACTATTCCAGTATATACTCTAAAGAATGTTAATCTTCCTACAAATGGGTCTGTCATAACTTTGAATGCTAAAGCTGCAAATGGAGCTTCATCTGATATAGGTAACTCTATTGCATTTCCTTCATTTTTATATTCATGTCCTTTAATAACTCCTTTTTGAGTTGGAGCTGGCATGTATAATGTAACTGCATCTAGTAAAGGTTGAATTCCTTTATTTTTGAATGCTGTTCCACATAATACAGGAATTATCATGTTTCCAATTGTTCCTGCTCTTAATGCAGATTTTATTTCTTCATTAGAAATTTCTTCTCCACCAAGATATTTTTCCATTAATTCGTCATCACATTCAACGATAGATTCAATCATAGCTTCTCTCATTTCTTCAGCTTTATCAGCATATTCAGCTCTGATTTCTCTTTCTTCTATATTTTTTCCTTTATCGTCCATGTAAACGATTTCTTTCATTTCTATAAGGTCAATTATTCCTTCAAAAGCATCTTCTGCTCCTATAGGTAATTGAATAGGTACAGGGTTAGCACCTAATTTTTCTCTAATATCATTTACACACATTTCGAAGTTAGCTCCGATTCTGTCCATTTTATTAAAGAAAGCCATTCTTGGTACTTGATATTTATCAGCTTGTCTCCATACAGTTTCAGATTGAGGTTGAACTCCATCAACTGCAGAGAATACAGCAACAGCACCATCTAGAACTCTTAGAGATCTTTCAACCTCAACTGTAAAGTCCACGTGTCCTGGTGTGTCTATTATATTTATTCTATGATTTTTCCAGAAACATGTTGTAGCAGCAGAAGTAATTGTGATACCTCTTTCTTGCTCTTGCTCCATCCAGTCCATTGTAGCAGCTCCATCATGAACTTCTCCAAGGTTGTGGTTAACTCCTGTATAGAAAAGAATTCTTTCAGTTGTTGTAGTTTTACCAGCGTCAATGTGAGCCATGATACCAATGTTTCTAGTCATTTCTAATGAAACTTGTCTAGCCATCTAGTTTATTCCTCCTAAATTAAATTACGCTAAAATACAAAATTAATATTTATAGTGTGCAAATGCTCTGTTAGCTTCTGCCATTCTATAAGTATCTTCTTTTTTCTTAATAGTTGCACCTTCATTATTTGCTGCTGCAATTAACTCAGCTGCTAATTTTTCTATCATTCCATATTCTTTTCTATCTCTAGTATATGTTTTTAACCATCTTAATGCTAAAGTTTGTTGTCTTTCTAATCTAACTTCTGTTGGAACTTGGTAAGTAGCTCCCCCGATTCTTCTAGATCTTACTTCGATTTGAGGTTTTATATTTTCCATAGCTTGTTTGAAAACATCATACCCCTCTTTACCAGTTTTTTCTTTTATTAAGTCCATAGCTGAATAGAATATAGATTCTGCTAAAGATTTTTTACCGTCTACCATTAATGCATTTATTGTTTTAGTAACTACCTTATCATTATATCTTGAATCAGGTAATACATCTCTTTTAACTGCTGCTCTTCTTCTTGACATTTAAACTGTGTCACCTCCTTAAATTATTACGCTTTTTTCATACCATATTTAGATCTTGATTGTTTTCTGTTGTTAACACCAGCTGTATCTAGTGCTCCTCTGATTATTTTGTATCTAACCCCTGGTAAGTCTTTTGTTCTTCCTCCTCTTATAAGAGCGATTGAGTGTTCTTGTAAGTTATGTCCTTCTCCTGGGATGTAGCAAGTAACTTCAAGTCCGTTTGTTAATTTTACTCTGGCAACCTTTCTTAAAGCTGAGTTAGGTTTTTTAGGTGTAGTTGTATAAACTCTTACACATACTCCTCTTCTTTGTGGGTTTCCTTGTAATGCTGGAGATTTACTAGTTTCTTCTAATGTTTGTCTCCCTTTTTTAACTAATTGATTTAGAGTAGGCATTTTACCCTCCTTCCGATTTAAATTTTTTATATTTTTAATTTTTATTATATAACTTAAATATTATAACTTTTTTTTGAGAAAAAGTCAATTTAATTATATAGCCATAGTATTGTATCATATTTTTTAAAAATTACAAAGCTTTTTTTAAATTTTTTAGTTCTTTTTCTATCTCTTCCCATTTTTCCATTTCAGAAAGTATCTCTAGGTCTATATTTTCTAATTTTTCTTGTATTTCCAATAGTTCTTCTAAAATATTTTTCTTTCCTGCTATCTCATATTCTTTTTCTAAATTTGATTTTTTTTCTTCTAATTTTTCAATATTTTTTTCTGTTTCTACATATTTTTTTTCTAAAGATGATATTCTATTTTTTATCTTTTTTTGTTCTTCATAATTATTTACTACATTTTCATTAGATTTTTCTAAAAGTTTTTTAGATTTTTTTGTACAATATTCTGAATAATTTCCATTGAACTTTTCAACTCCATCCTCTGTTATCTCATAGATAGTATTTACTATTCCTTCTAAGAAATATCTGTCATGAGAAACAATTAATATTGTTCCTTGATAATCTTCTAAGGCTTCTTCTAAAACTTCTCTTGAATATATATCTAAATGGTTTGTAGGCTCATCAAGTACTAAAAAATTAGCTTTTTTTAGAATAAGTTTCATTAAAGTTACTCTTGCTTTTTCTCCACCACTAAGAGAACCTATTATTTTAAAAACATCTTCCTCTGGAAATAAAAATCCTCCAGCTAATCTTCTTACATCCTCTTCACTCATGGGATAATTAAACATAAATTCATTTAAAATACTAACTTTTTCATCTAATCCTTGATGATTTTGGTCATAGTATCCTATTGTAACTTTATCACCAATTGTTATTTTTCCACTATCAGCTTTTTCCATTCCATTTACAATTTTCAAAAGTGTAGATTTTCCTACACCATTTTTTCCTATAAGACCTACTCTTTCTCCTCTAAATATTTCTAAATTTAAATTTTGAAATATTTTTTTACCATCATAAGATTTAGATAATTTTTCTATTTTTAAAACTCTATCTACACTTGGTCTTTCTATATCAAATTTTAGTTTCATCTTTCTGACATTGACAACAGGATTCTCCATTTTTTCCATTCTATTTAAAAGACTTTCTCTTCCACGAGCTTGTTTAGATTTAATACCTGCTTTGTATCTTCTGATATACTCTTCCATTTGTTTGATTTTCTCTTGTTCTTTTTCAAAAGCTTTAATTGCTCCTGAAAGATAAATTTCTTTTTGAATAGTATATTCTGTAAAGTTTCCTTTATAAGTTTTTAGAGTATGCCCTTCTATTTCAAAAATTCTTCCAACAACATTATCTAAAAAATATCTGTCATGTGATACAACCATTACAGCTTTATTATAATCTTTCAAAAATTTTTCTAACCATTCAATAGCCAATAAATCAAGATGGTTTGTAGGCTCGTCAAGTATTAAAAGTTCTGGTTCTTCTAAAAGAATTTTTCCAAGAGCTGTTCTTGATTTTTGTCCTCCTGATAAATCTCCTATCCTTTGTTGCCATAAATCTTCTGATATACTTAATCCATTTAAAACTTGTTTTACTTTATATTCTATAGCATAACCTTCTTCTTGTTCATAACGAGTGGTTACTACTGCTAGTTCTTCCATTATATTATCAAAATTTTCAGGTTCTATATTTATTCTTAAACTAAGTTCTTGAATTTTTTTATGGTCTTCCATTACTTTTCCAAATACCAACATCAATTCATCAAAGATTGTATTATTAGGATTAAGATTTATATTTTGAGAAAGATATCCTATTTTAAGATTTCCTTTTTTACTGATTATTCCCCTTTGATTTGTAGTTGGGTCAACATCATTTTCCTCTTCCTCTAACAACATTTTTATAAGAGTAGTTTTTCCAGCTCCATTTATTCCTATAACACCTATTTTATCTTTTTCATCAATAGAAAAAGTTATATTTTTAAAAAGAGTTTCACCAGAAAAACCTTTATATAAGTTTTCAACATGTAATAATGCCATTTTATTCTCCTAAAAAATTAAATTTATCATTCAGAGTTATTATAACATAAATTATATTATTTTGTAAATTTTACAATAAAAAGGGAGAGCAACTTACTCTCCCTTTACCGCTATGGGTTTCTAATCTTTCATCTTGTCGCTAAGGACCTTTATTGTATAATAATTATACAATATTTTTTTATTTTTTTCAATATTATTTTTTTAACAAATCAATAACATTATCTATTTGAGTCAATTGTATTCCATTTAGTTTGGGATAACATTTTTTTCCATTACTTTCTACTGGTCTTTTTAATCTAGCTCTACTTATTGATCTTATTTGATTGACCAAAGCATAACTATTTTTTTGTTTCCCCGGCATTTTATTTATAATTCCTAAGTTTATTACTAAAGGTGAATTTTGATTATATGAACTATTTTGAGAGGTTAAAGGAACTACTATAGCCATCTTTCCTTCTAACTTTAAAACTACACAATAATGATTATATCTATATTCAGTACCTATTCCATAACCAAAATCAACAAAAAATACTTCTCCTCTTTTAGCTATTTCTTTTTCCAAATCTCTTATTTTACTATAACCATTTTTCAAAAGTTCTTCATTCATTTTTTTTCTATTTTTTATTATTTTGTAATTAATATCACATAAATCAAATAACCATTTTTTTAATCTTAATACTTCTTCTCTTGAAATTATTTTCTTTATTTTTAAAATTATTCTTTTTAATTTTCTTGCAAATTTTTTCATAACTATTTTTCCTTATACTATAAATATTATTAGTATTTTATTATAACATAAATTATATTATTTTATAAATTTTACAATAAAAAACAAGACGAAAAAAGAGTTGGAACAAAGTTCCAACTCTTAATCTCTTATATAACTTTTGATGTTACATTAAGGATTAGTACCATCCTCTTAATTTCATTGCAGCAGCAACTTTTTTAACTGAGTGCATATAAGCTGCTTCTCTCATTGTAACATTGTATTCTTCTTTGATTTTCCATAAAGCTTCGAAAGCGTCAACCATAGCGATATCTTCTTTCTCTTCAACTTCTTTTTCTCCCCAGTAGTATCCATATAGGTTTTGTACCCATTCGAAGTAAGAAACTGTAACTCCACCAGCGTTAGTTAAGATGTCTGGAGTAACAACTATTCCTTTTTTATTTAATACTTCGTCTCCAGCTGGAGTTATTGGTCCGTTTGCTGCTTCACAAACTAATTTAGCTTTAATTAATTCAGCTTGATGAGCATCGATAGCTTTTTCTAGAGCTGCTGGAACAACAACGTCAACGTCTGCTCCCCAGAACTCATCTACAGATATTTCTTTAGCGAATCCAACTAAGTTTCCGTTTTTAGCTTTGTAATCCCACATAGCTTGGAAATCTAATCCGTTTTCATCATAGATAGCATATGCTCCTTTTTCTTTACACCATTCGCACATTGCAACTACTTTTCCACCTAATTTTTCGATGTTTTTAACAGTGAAAGCTCCAACGTTTCCGAATCCTTGAACAGCTATTTTAGCAGATTTCATATCGATTCCTAATTTTTTAGCAGCTTCTCTAACTGTAACAGCAACTCCGTATCCTGTTGCTTCGTTTCTTCCTTTAGAACCACCAAAGTCTAATGGTTTTCCTGTTAAAGTTCCGATTGCAGAAGTTCCAGTTAATTTATTGTATTCGTCAACCATCCATGCCATGATTTGTCCGTTTGTATTTACGTCTGGAGCTGGAACGTCAACTTTTTCTCCTATTAATTTATATATTCCGTCAATATATCCTCTTGATAATCTTTCTAATTCTCCTTGAGATAATTCAGAAGGGTCAACGATGATTCCTCCTTTACCTCCTCCATAAGGTATTCCAGTTACTGAACATTTGAAAGTCATCCAAATAGATAAAGCTTTAACTTCTTCTAAAGATACGTTTTGGTGGAATCTGATTCCTCCTTTTGTAGGTCCAACAGCGTCGTTATGTTGAGATCTGAATCCTTTGAATATTCTGATAGATCCATCATCCATTTTTACAGGAATATTAACTTCTAATACTCTTTGTGGTTCTTTTAATAACTCGTAAACATTTGGTTCCATTCCTAATTTGTCACAAGCATTTTTAACTTGAGCTTGGGCCATTTCAAAAACGTTTAATTCTTTTTCCATCTTTCTTTACCTCCGTGATTTAATTGAAAAGTATAAAACTTTAATCAAAACTTTTTTTTATTTAAACTTATATTAAAAACTATTTTATTTTATTTTTACAATCTCCAGTTTCTTCAAACTCTAATAAGTTTTGGAAACTTGTTTCTATCATATTAGTTACAGCTTCATCTGTGTAAGAACCCATATGAGGAGAAACTAATACTCTTGGATACATATTTACTAATTTGTTTACCATAGGGTCAGCTAAATCTCCACCTTTGAAATCTTTAAAGAATACTGTAGATTCATTTTCTAAAACGTCTATTCCTAATCCAGCTAAATGTCCACTTTCTAGAGCTTCAACTAAAGCAGGAACATCTTGAAGTTCTCCTCTTGCTGCGTTAATTAATATAGCTCCTTCTTTCATTTTTGCTAAGAATTCTTTTGTAACAACTTTTCCATTTTCAGGAATGTATGGGCAGTGAAGACATACTATATCACTTTTAGCTAATAATTCATCAAGTTCAACTTGAGTAACTATATGTTCTACACCTGTTTTTGGGAATAAATCTTGACCTAAAACTGTTGCTCCTAGTCCTTTGAATAAAGTAGCTGTAGTCATTCCGATTCTTCCTAAACCAACAACTCCTACTGTACAATTTCTAACTTCTTTTGAGAACATTTCTGCATCAACAGTAAAATCTTTTTTTACTCCTGTTTTATGAGTTGTATAAGCCATATGTCTTAATAACATCATAGCTTGAGTAAGTGCAAGTTCTGAAATAGCATTTGGAGAATAGAATGGAACAAATGCCATTTTGAATCCTAACTCTTTTGCATAAGGAACATCAATATGGTTAGTTCCTACTGTTCTAGTTAAAACATATTTAACTCCATATTCTTTGTATAAATCTAGATTTTCTTTATTAGCAAAACAGTTAGCTCTAAGAACTACACAATCAAAACCTTTAGCAAGTTCTGCTGTTTCTTTAGTATTTAAAAAACTTCCAGTACAAGTAACATCAAGATTGTATTTCTCAGCTAATTTTTCGAAAAATGGTTTTTCTACATCTCTAACACCATAACAAAGTACTTTCATTAAAATTCCTCCTAGAGTATATTTTTAAAATAAATACAAATTAAAAATACATATACTTTTTTATATTTATGTTGCTTTATTAAAATTTATGTTTCAATTACTAATGCTTATATCTGAATTATACATCTTTTTTCAGAGAAAAGCAAATTTTTTTTTCTAAGGTCTATTGATTACTTTTTTCCAAATAAAAACATTTTTTTCAGAATAAGATTTTATTTTTGTAAAAAAATAAAATAATTTACAAAAAATATGATTAGTATTTATAAAATAAATATTTTATTATTTTTTTATTATAAACTTCTATTTTATTGAGTTTATTTTTTTAATTTATTTTTTTATCTGTATATTTTTTGATGTTCTCTATTAACCTTGATATTTTAAAAATTTTAAGCTAATTTTTTTATTAACTTGTATTTTTTATCAACATTTTCTGAAAATTAATCATATTTTTTATGAATATTTGGATTATAACTACTAAAGTTTTTTTATATATATTTTGAGAAAAAAAGAGAAAATCATAATACTTCTCAATTGATAAATAAAAAAATTTATTATATATTATTTTATATAATTTATTTATATTTTATTTATTTATATATTATTTATTTATTATGTTAAGTTTTTTGACTATTAGTTATTAAGTTTTTTGACTACTAGTTATTAAGTTTTTTGACTACTAGTTATTAAGTTTTTCGACTACTAGTTATTAAGTTTTTCGACTACTAGTTATTAAGTTTTTTGACTATTAGTTATTAAGTTTTTCGACTACTAGTTATTAAGTTTTTTGACTATTAGTTATT
>NZ_JABAFQ010000028.1 GCF_012843705.1 Fusobacterium sp. FSA-380-WT-3A
GCCATTCCATATTTTTCAGCTTCTAAAATAAGTTCAAAATCATCAAGAGCTCTGTTAAAAGCTGAAGGTTCAGTATGCGTATGTAAATCATATGCTCCTTTCATTAATTCTTTAGCTATTTCTTGAAAATTTTTTTCCATTATTAATTCTCATCTCCCTTTTTTATCCAGAAATAACACTAGGTAAAAAAGTTATAAACATTGGAACATATGCAAAAAGTAATACTAATAAAATCTCTAAGATTAAAAATGGTAAAACTCCTTTTACTATTTTATCAAATTTTAATCCCGTGATAGAACAAGCTGTAAACAAATTATATCCAAAAGGTGGAGTTACATAACCTATAACTAAATTTATAACAAATATTACCCCTAAATGAAGAGGATCCCATCCTAATTGTATTCCTAAAGGAACAATAATAGGAGCTATTATAATTATAGCTGCTACTGTATCTATTAAAGCTCCAACAAAAAATAAAAGTAACATTAGAATTAACATATAGTTATATTTATTAGAAATAAATATACTTAAAAATTCTATTATTGTTGTTGAAACTTTAGTAACAGACATTATCCAAGAAAGTAAATTAGCTGCTGCTATTATAAAATTAACCATTGCTGCTGTTTCCATAGATTTTACTAAAATACGAGGTAAATCTTTTATTTTTATTTCTCTATAAATAACTAATCCTACTATCAAAGCATAAGCTACTCCTATAGCCGCTGCTTCTGTTGGAGTAAAAATTCCTCCATAAATTCCCCCTAAAATTATGATAGGAATCAATAAAGCCCCTGAAGCTGACCAAGTATTTTTCAAAAATTCTTTTAAAGAAAATTTAATTTTATTTTCATTTGATAAAGAAAATCTTCTACTTAATATCATATTAAGAATAATAAGAAAAAATGTTATAACTAGTCCTGGAATAATTCCGGCAATAAACATTTTGGGAATAGATAAATTCATAGTTACACCATAAATTATCATAGGAATACTTGGAGGAATAATTGGCCCTAATGCCCCAGAAGCAGCTACTAATCCAGCTGCTGACTCTTTAGGATATCCTTTATTTACTAAAGAAGGAATCATAATTCCACCAATAGCAGCTACTGTAGCTGGTCCTGATCCTGTTAAAGCAGCAAATAAAGCACATGAAACAACGGTTACTATTCCTAAACCACCTGGCAACCATCCTACTAAACTTTCTGCCCATTTTACCATTCTTCTTGAAATTCCACCACTATCCATTATTTCTCCAACTAAAATAAATAAAGGAACAGCTAATAATGGAAAAGAATCTAAACCACTAACTATTCTTTGAACTACTAAAGTAAGAGGTTTCATTCCAGTAGCTGATAAAAATATCATTCCAGAACCCAATATAGAAAATGCTACTGGAACACTTAAAAAAATCATAATTAACATTAAAAGAAAAGTTATTCCAATCATTGTACCACCTTATCTTCTTTCAAAATTAATATATTACTAATAGTATATAAAATCATAAAAAAACTAGATACTGGAACAGAGGCATTTATTAAAGACATACTTATTTTCATAGCAGCACTAGTTTGAGATACTGTTTTTAATGTCACTTCAAAACCATAAATAAATAAAATTAAAGATACTATTAAAATAACTACTTGAACAAAAAATTGTACTTTTATATATTTCTTATTTGATAATTTATCTGTTATAGCTGTTACAGTAGCATGACTTTTCTTCTTTACACACAAAACAGCCCCTAATAAATTAGTCCAAATAAAAGAGTACCTTGCTAATTCTTCTGTCCAAGTAAAAGCACTATTTAATACATATCTTGTAAATACTTGTAATACACAAGAAAAAATTAATATACTAAAAAATATTACTATAAAAAAGTTTAAAATAATATCTATTTTAACTGTAATCTTTTTTAAATTGTTTATCATTTCTATCACCTAGTATTAATTGTTCTTTAACTCTTTTAAAAGATCTTCAACATATGTACCACCTATATAAGAACTTTGTTTCATATAAAAATCTCCTAAAATATTTTGGAAAGATTTAATATCAACATCTCTAATTATTGTCATTCCTTGCTCTTTCATTTTTTGTAAAAGAACTTGTTCAACTTCTTGATTGTGTTGTCTACATAATTTTCCAGCTTCTTTTGAAGAATCAGATATTATTTGTTTTTGTTGATCATCTAAACCATTCCATACATCTAATGACATACACATAACTAATGGAGAATAAAAATGTCCTGTAAGACTTAAATATTTAGCTATTTCAGGAAATCCATTAGAATAAATAACACTAATAGGAATATCTAAACCATCTATTGTTTTTTGTTGTAATCCAGTTATGGTTTCTGACCATGCCATAGGAACAGCATTAGTTTTTAAAGCATTATATGTCTCTATATATGTATTAGTTTCCATACAACGAATTTTAAGTCCTCTAAAATCTTCTGGTTTTTTTACTCCTCTATTCATTGTTACTAAATGCCTAAATCCACCTTCTCCCCAAGATAAAGCTTTAACCTTTTTATTTTCATATTCATTTAGTACTCTAGTTCCTAAATCACTATCTAATATTTTTGCAGCTGTATTAGAGTCTTTAAATATAAATGGCAAATCAAATACTCCAGAAGCATTAACAAAATTACTAGCATATGCATTAGTCATGATGGCCATATCAACTGTTCCAAGTTGCATTCCTTCAAACATTTCTCTCTCTTACCCTAACTGTCCTCCAGCTAAAACATCTATTTTTATATTTCCTTTACTTTTTTCTTCAACTAAACGAGCAAACTCAGTAGCAAAAACATAATAAGGATCATCTGGATTAATTGCTGTTGTAAAACCAATTTGTAATGTTTTTGTTTTAGGTTTTCCACAAGAAACAAAACATCCAATTATAATGAAACAAAATAAAAATCCTTTCAATAAAAATTTTAAACTTCTTTTCATAAGAATCCTCCTTTAAACATTATTTAATTTTTTATGATACCAATTGTACTATTTTTTTTTTTTTGTCAATAAATAAAACAAAAAATATTCGAAAATAAAAAGAGGATTTATTAATAAATCCTCTTTAATTATTATTCTTTAATAGTAAACTATTCTAAAAAACTTTAATTATTCACTTTTAAATTTAAACAATAAAATTAAAATTTTTAACTCTTCAATTATGCTAATTCTTCTCTAACTACATCAGCTATTTCACTAGCTATTCTTTCTACCATTTCTTTTTCTTTACCTTCTACCATAACTCTTACGATAGGCTCAGTACCAGAAGTTCTTACTAGGATTCTTCCTTTATCTCCCATTTCAACTTCTTTTTCACTAATAACATCTTTTATTTTCTTATTTCCACTCCAAGAATTTTTCTTACTATTATCTCCAACTCTTACATTGATTAAAGTTTGAGGCCAATCTTTTATATCTTTTACTATTTCATCTAAAGATTTTCCAGCATCTCTTAGAGTTTCAACAAGTTTTAATGAAGTTTGAATTCCATCTCCTGTAGTTCCATAGTCAAGCATTATAATATGTCCTGATTGTTCTCCACCTAGATTTAATCCTTGTAACTTCATTTTTTCAAGAACATATCTATCTCCTACATTAGCTCTTACTAAAACTATTCCATTTTTATTTAAGTAAGCTTCTAATCCCATATTACTCATAACTGTTGTTACAACTCTATTATCATTTAATAGATTTTTCTTTTTCATCTCTACAGCCAAAGTAGCTATAACTTTATCTCCGTCTACTATATTTCCATTTCTATCAACAGCTATTAATCTATCAGCATCTCCATCATAAGCCAAACCTAAATCAGCTTCATATCCTACCACTACTTTTGATAAAATTTCTGGGTGAGTAGAACCACATTTTACATTGATATTTTTTCCATTAGGAGCGTCATTTATTACTACAATTTCAGCTCCTAAAGATAAAAATACATCTTTAGCTGCTCTATAGGCCGAACCATTAGCTGCATCTAGTATGATTTTCATTCCAGAAAAATCTCCACTTACTATTGATTTTAAATGGTCTCTATATAGGAAATAATCATCTTGAGCGTATTTGAATTTTCCTAATTCATCTCCAGCTATTGGATTTTTTATAATTTCCTCTAAATTATCCATATAACTTTCTAATTCTTCTTCTACAACATCTGGTAATTTACAACCATCTTTTCCAAAAATTTTAATTCCATTATCTTTGGCTGGGTTGTGAGAAGCTGATATCATTATTCCAGCTTCAGCCTCTTTTATTTGAGTGATATAAGCTACTCCAGGAGTTGGGATAACTCCAACAAAGTCTATATTAATTCCCATTGAGTTTAATCCAGCTGTTAAAGCTGACCTTAACATATATCCTGATATTCTTGTATCAGACCCCATTATAACTTTTAATTTTTTCTTTTCAGGGTTTTCTTTTTTTAAGTAATATCCTAAAGCATAACCAAGTCTCATAGCCTTGTCAGCTGTTAATTCTCTATTGGCTTCCCCTCTCATTCCATCAGTTCCAAAATACTTTCTCATTCTTTCTCACTCCTTCTAAGCAATAATTTTTCTCCTATAACCCCTGTTACACTACCAGATATACAACCTAAGGCTAAAAAGAAAATCACAAATAAAATTATATATCTTGAATTGATATTTATATTTCTAAATAATAAAAAATATACTACAATTAACTGTATTATATTGTGTACCAAAGCTGATGCCATACTTATAGAAACAAGAGATAGTTTATTTCTAAATTTATATAAAAATATCATTATTCCTAAACTAGTAACTCCAGAAATAAAACTTATTAAAAACCCTGGAGTAAACAATGTTCCAAGCATCAACCCTTGAATTATTATTCTAAGAATAACTACTTCAATAGCCATTTTTTTATCAAATTTTTCTAAGGCTATAATCCCCCCAATATTTGCCAATCCTATTTTTAACCAAGGAAATGGCTTTGGGATAAGTGTTTCTGCCAATGAAAGATATAGAGACAATAAAATTAATAATATTAGATATTTTTCTCTTCTTATATCTTGTTTTGTTTTCTCCATAGACTTCTCCATTATCTATTCCAACACATTATAATTGCTGCTTCCCCTGTATCTTTATAGTAATTTTTTCTTTTACCAACTTCTACAAAAAAATTTTCTTTATAGAAAGATATTGCTGTCATATTATTTTCCCTAACTTCTAAAAAAATATCCTTCTCCATTTTTTTCATTTCTTTTATTAATAGTGTCCCTATCCCTCTTTTTCTAGCTTCAGGGATTACTCCTATCTTCATTATTTCTAATGATTCACTATTGTCAAAAATTATTATATAACCAAGAATCTTTCCATCTTCCTTAGCAGAGATAAATTTATACATACTTTTATTTTCTAGCATTTCCTCTATCTCTTTTTTAGAATAAGAGCTAAACTTAAATATCTCTTTTTCTAATCTAGCTATATCTTCACAGCTATTTTCATAATCTAATATCAACATCTACATCTCCATTACTTTAATAGTTTGATTTTATTTAGAGGCCAAAATCTTACAAAAGCTTTTCCTCTTATTCTATCCTCTTTTACGAATCCCCACATTCTTGAGTCATAGCTACCATTAGTATTATCCCCTAAAGCTAAATAATAATCATCTTCTAATGTTAATTTTATAGTTTCTCCTTTCATTAGTGAATCTAATATATCTTTATTATGGATTAAATCAAGTATCATACCTGTTTCTTTTCCATTAACTAAAAACTTTATTATTGGTAAAGCTTGTTTTACTTCTCCTGGATTTTCTAATAATATCTCCTGTAATTTTGCAACATTTATATTTCTAGCCATATAAGCCTCATTATAATTCATTCCAGGAATAATCTCTACCTTATCACCTTTTTTAGGTATTACCCAAACATTATTTCCAAGTTCTCCCAATGGTGAATATTTTCTACTCTCAATCATCTTTCCATCAACATATAAATGATTATTTTTTATCTGTACAGTTTCACCTGGTAATCCCATAACTCTTTTTGTATAAAGTACTTTATTTTGGATAGGCTCTTTAAACACAATAATTTCTTCTCTTTTAGGAGCTCTAAATTTATAGCTTATCATATTTCCAAAAAGTCTATCTTTTGGCATTATTGTTGGCTCCATAGACCCTGTTGGTACCATAAAATTTCCAATATAAAATCTTTGAATAATAAGTACTAATATAATAGCTGTAGCTATTGATTCTATTCCATTAAATACTGTAAATACTTTTTTTCTTGAAGATTCTCTCTCTATCCCACAAATATTACAAAATCCATTGGATACTTTCTCTACATATCCCTTTATTTTATTAGATAATTGCTTCTCTTTCACAAAAATATATATAAAAAACGCTGTAAGAATTATATAAAATACTATATTAAATACAAAATTTTCTCTACTCACTTTTTTATCTCCTTTATCAATATATATCTATTTCTTATTATTTTTTCATATTTACAATTTCTATTACTTATAAAATTTTATACTTTTCCCATATCTAAATATTTTTTTCATTATTTTTATTTTACTTTATCTATGTGGCACTAATATATAAATACCTAAATTTTTTATCTAACTTTTTTCAATCTCAAAACCTTACTATCCATTAAGTTTTATATTTCAATTATTTCCTAATACATTTTCTATTATTTTTATTTTACACTTTCTATTTGACTCAATATATACTCAACTAAATTTTTATCTAGTTTTTCTCAAGTCTAAATTTCTATATAAAATTTTCTAATTATAATTTATTTTTTCCTCAATAAACTATTTTATTTGTTCTATCTATTTTTACTATTGTTATATAAGACATTATTTAAAACCTTTTTGTCAACAATTTATTATTTCTTTTAATCGGTTTTTATAGAAACATCAATCCATAAACCCTATTTCTTAGTTTATTTTGATTAATCCTCATTATTTTAAATAACACCCTCTATTGATTTTACATCTCCTAATATATCTACAGAACTTTGTTTTTCACAATTTCATCAAACATATACAGTATTTTATCATAATTTTTTATAATCTTCAATTTTAAAGATATTATATTTTTTACTCTTTTTCTATTTTCTTTTTATATCTTATACAACTTTTCTATCATAAATTCAATTGGATATTTATTTTTTATTTATCTAATTTACAATTTCTATATTTTAATTTATTATTCTTTCTATAATTTTCTTCTTATTAACTTTATTTATCTGATTCTAAATTTTTCTTTTATAGTTCTTTTAACTTTTTTATTAATCAACTTCAGCGAAAAAATAAATTTCTATATTTAATATAAAACCCCAGCTATTATATTTTTATAAATTCTAAATCCTTGACTTTTACTCTTTTGTATCCTATTTTTTATATTCATTAAATATCACATTTCCAAAAATAATTATTTTATCAATTAATATTTTTAAATTTTATTCTATTACTGTTTTCAATATACTCTAATTTTTTTATCTAATTATTTTTAATAAAGACTTTTTATAAAAATTATTATCATCTTAAAAAATCTATCATTAAAATTTCATTTTTATTATTTCTTAATTTTAATAACTTTTTTATCTCTTATTATCTTTTTTACTTATGATTTACATATCTCCAATATTTCTCAAACTATTTTCATTAAAAATTTATTCTTACTATTCTTTAATTTTATTATTTTTTTATCTTTCTAATTCTTTCTTATGATTTATATATTTCTAATATATTTTCAAACTATCTTCATCAAAAATTTATTCTCGCTATTTTTTAATTTTATTAATTATATCCTCTTATACTATATTTCTCTCTATTTTCTTTAAATGTTTTTATTATTTCTTTAATTTTAGATATATTTATATTTTTATAATAAATTTTATATCTTTGTAATCATGATATAAACTTATTTTAATTTTTAAAATTATAAAAGACTTTAATAAATTTATTTCAAATTATTTAATTACTACATAATGTATCCCATTTATTTTCTTTATATAAAATTTAATTATTCATTTAATTTTAAAATATTTTTTAATAACTATTTAAAATTTTAGTTATTCTTCTTCACTTTTACATTAAAATAATTAATTTCTGTCTTTTTTTATTATTAATTCATTTTTTCTTTTTCTATTCAAAATATCATTTTTATTTCTAATTATTTTTTATTAGAATAATTAAATTATACATATTCTCTTAAAATAAAAAAACAACCTATTTCTAGGTTGTTATTCTTCAAATGGCGCTTCTTGCTGGACTCGAACCAGCGACAACACGATT
>NZ_JABAFQ010000029.1 GCF_012843705.1 Fusobacterium sp. FSA-380-WT-3A
TTTTTGTCTATTTTCATATAAAAAATTAAAAAATTTTTATATAAAATCAATTTATAATTTCCTTAGAAATAAAAAAAGACTATTGTAAATTTACAATAGTCTTTTTTATTTATAAATTTTATTATTTTTTATCTATCCACTCTATCATTTCTGGAATTACATCATATAAATCTCCAACTATTCCATAGTCACATACTTTAAATATTGGAGCTTGAGGGTCTTTATTTATTGCTACTATATATTTTGATTCGCTCATTCCTGCTAAGTGTTGAATTGCTCCAGATATTCCACAGGCTATATATACTGTTGGTCTTACTGTTGTTCCAGTTTGTCCTATTTGATGAGATTGGTCTATCCAACCACTATCTACTGCTGCTCTTGAAGCTCCTACTTCTCCACCTAATTTGTCTGCTAATTTTCTTATTAATTCAAATCCTTCTGCTTTTTTTAATCCTCTTCCACCTGAAACTATTATTTTAGCATCTGTTAAGTTTACTAATTTTTTCTTTAATTCTAATATTTCTACTAATTTTGTATGAATCATTTCTGGTTTTAGGTTTGGAGTTACTACTTCTATTGTTCCTTTTACTTCTTCTGTATAAGGTGCTTTTTCCATTACTCCTGGTCTTACTGTTGACATTTGTGGTCTATTTTTAGGACAAATTATTGTTGCCATTAAGTTTCCACCAAAAGCTGGTCTTGTTTGTAATATTTTATTATCAGTTAAATCTATTTCTAGTTTTGTACAATCTGCTGTTAATCCTGTTCCAACTCTTCCAGCAATTCTTGGAGCTATATCTCTTCCTATAGAAGTTGCTCCAACTAATACTATTTCAGGTTTTCTATCTAAAATTAAATCTGATACAGCTATTGTTATTCCTTGAGTAGAGAAATTTTCTAATAATTCATGTTTCAGATAATAAACTGTATCTACTCCATAATGTAATAAATCTTCTGCTAAATTATCTATATTATTTCCTGGTATTACAACAGCTAATTTTTTATTTAATTGATTTGCTAATTTTCTTCCTTCACCAATTAATTCTATAGTTACAGGTTGTATTTTTCCTTGTCTTTGTTCACCAATAACCCATACATTATTATAACTATTTAGGTCTATATTTTGATTTACTTTTGCTCTAGACATTGTATCCTCCTATATTAAATTCAAATTATGTAATTCTGTCATTAAAATATTTGTAACTTCTTTTTTATCTTTACATTCCATAATTTTACTTTCTTTAGTTTTTGTTGGAACAAAAGATTTATATACATTTGTAGGAGAACCTTTTAGTCCTATTTGAGTTGTATCAACATTTAAGTCTGCTAATGTTAATATTTTTATATCTTCATCTTTTAATTCTTCATATGCTTTATATATTCCTCTAACAGTTGGATATCTAGGAGTATTTAATTCTTTTATTGCTGTTAATAATACAGGCATTTCTGTTTCTATTAAATAATCTCCTGTTTCTGTAAATCTACTTACTAATAATTTTTCCCCTTTTACTTCTATATTTTTTACATATGTTACTTGAGGAAGATTTAAAAACTCTGCTATTTCTGGCCCTACTTGTGCAGTATCTCCATCTATTGCTTGTCTTCCACAAATTATAAGGTCATAGTTTCCTACTTTTTCAATAGCTGCAGCTAATATAGTTGCTGTTGCCCAAGTATCTGAACCTCCAAAAGCTCTATCTGAAACTAAATAAACTTCATCTGCTCCCATAGCCACTGCTTCTTTCAAAGCTTCTTTTGCTTGTGGTGGTCCCATGCTTATAACTGTTACTTTTCCACCAAATTCATCTTTTAATCTTAAAGCCTCTTCTAAACCATTTTTATCATCAGGATTTATAATACTTGGTACTCCATCTCTTATTAATGTTCCTGTTTCTTGATTTATTTTTACTTCATTAGTATCTGGTACTTGTTTTAAACATACTATTATATTCATTTATTCCTCCTAACTTAAAACAGCTCTAGAAATTACAACTTTATGTACTTCTGATGTTCCTTCATAAATTTCTGTAATTTTTGCATCACGATACATTCTTTCTAATGGATAATCTTTCATATATCCATATCCTCCGTGGATTTGTAAAGCTAAATTAGTAACTTCTCTAGCTACTGTAGAAGCATTAAATTTTGCCATAGCTGCTTCTTTTGTAAATGGTTTTCCACTATTTTTTAAACTAGCTGCATAATAAATTAACCATCTTGCTGCTTCTATTTTTGTTGCCATTTCTGCTAAATACCATTGAATTCCTTGTAATTCAGCTATTGGTTTTCCAAATTGTACTCTTTCTTTAGCATATTTTACACTTTCTTCAAAAGCTCCCTCTGCAATTCCTAAAGCTTGAGCTGCTACACCTATTCTTGCTCCATCAAGACAAGTCATTGCTATATTAAATCCTTTTCCTAATTTTCCTACTAGATTTTCTTTTGGAACTCTACAATTATCAAAAATTAATTCAGCAGTTTCTGAACCATGAATTCCCATTTTTTCTTCTATTTTTCCATATGTAAATCCAGGAGTTCCTTTTTCAACAATGATTGCTGACATTCCTTTTAATCCTTTTGCTGGTTCTGTTAAAGTAAAAACTAAAACAGCTTGAGCTTGAGCTCCTCCAGAGATAAAGCATTTAGTCCCATTTATTACATATTCACCAGTTTCTTCATCTAAAATAGCTGTTGTTTTTGCAGCTCCTGCATCTGTACCAGCATTAGGTTCTGTTAAAGCAAAAGCTCCTAAACATCCTCCATCAGCCATCATTGGTAAATATTTTTTCTTTTGTTCTTCAGTTCCAAATTTAAGAATTCCTTGAGCAAAGATTGTATGAATAGATAAAATTGCTGCAGTTGCTGCACATTTTTTCGCAATTTCGTTTACTACTATAACCTTATCTATATCATTTCCTCCAGACCCACCAAATTCAATAGGTGTTCCTATTCCAGTAAATCCCATTTTTGCCATTTTTTCAAAAGTTTCTTTAGGATATATTCCTGTTCTATCTACTTGAGCTGCTAAAGGACCCACTTCATTTTCAGCAAATTCTCTAGCTACTTTTTGTAACATTTCTTGTGCTTTTGTAAATTGAAAATCCATCTATTCCTCCTTATATAATTAAAAGTTATTTTTAAATAAATGATTTAAATATATATTTTTATATATTTAAATTATTTTTTTAAACTAAATTTCTTAAGAGGGTCTTATTACTAAGACCCTCTTAAAATATATAAATTCAATATACCTAACTTAAATTATAAGAAAAATCTGCTATCCATTTCTTTTAAGTCTTTAGATACTAAAGGTCTAAATGGCATTAATGAAATGATATCTTTTTCTATATCTAATCCTGGAGCTATTTCTATAATTTCTAATCCTTCAGGAGTTAATTTGAATACACATCTTTCAGTTACATATAATACTTCTTGTCCAGACTCTACTGCATATTCTCCACTTGCACTAATTTCATCAACTTTTTCACAGAATTTTTGATATTTTCCTTCTTGTAAAATGTGCATTTTTCCATCTACAATTTCCATTTTATTTCCTCCACCTGAGAATGGGAAACAATAAACACATTTTTTAGCACTTTGAGTTAAGTTTACAAATCCTCCAACTCCTATTATATTTCCTCCTGATTTACTTACATTTACATTTCCTTTTTTGTCAACTTGCATTGCTCCAACAAATGTAATATCTAGTACTCCACCATCATATAAATCAAATTGATATGCTGTATCTTGACACATTTCTGGGTTTATAACAGCTCCAAAACTTAATCCTCCAGAAGGAGTTCCTCCAACTAATCCTGCTTCTATTGTTAAGTCCATTTCTCCAGAAAGTCCTAATTCTTTTGCAGCAGCTGGTACTAATTCAGGAATTCCTATTCCTAAGTTAACTACAGCATTTTCTTTTAATTCCATAGCTGCTCTTCTTGCTATAATTTTATGAAGTAATGTTCTTTCTTTTTTACCTCCACCAACACTTAGTCTTGTAACTTCATCTAACATAGGTTGAATTTGAGAATCAGGTACAACTAATTCTCCTGTATAAGCTGGATTATATTGTTCAATCATTGTTTGCCATTGAGTTGGTGCAACAACTATAGCATCTACTATTGCTCCAGGTATTTTTACTTGTCTTGGATTTGCTCTAGTTCCTGATAATCTTTCAACTTGAACTATTACTTTTCCTCCATTTGCTTTTGCTGCCATTGCTGTTGTAAATGGGTCTAAATAGAATGCTTCTTTTTCAAATGTAATATTTCCATTTATATCTGCTGTTGTTCCTCTTATGATAGATACATCAACTTTTGGTGCTTTATAAAATAAATATTCTTCACCATCTATAACCATTAATTCAGCTAAAGTATCTTTAGAAATTTCGTTTAAAGCTCCTCTTGTATTTCTAGGGTCAACGAAAGTTTTTAATCCTAATTTTGTAAGAACTCCTGGTTTTCTTCCTGCAGCAGCTCTAAACATGTGAGAAATTGCTCCATATGGTAAATTGTAAGCTTCTATTTTATTTTCTTTTGCTAAAGTTTTTAGTCCTACCATTTTAATAAAGTGAGAACATACAACTTTTTTAACTAATCCTTCATAACTGATTCCATCTATTAATCTTCCTTCTGTAGCTTCTCCTAATCCTGCTCCAGCTATATAACTTAAATTTCTAGGTTCTCCTGTTTCTAAAAATCTTTTTCCTAAAGCTGCTGTTACCTCTTCTGGATAAACTAAAGAACCAAATCCATTTATTGCTACTGTATCTTCTGATTTTATTAATCTTACAGCTTCATCAGCTGTCATTATTTTCTTATCTACTTTCATTATATTCCTCCATTATAGTTAATTTTCTTTCATATTTTTATTATTTAGATTTTTTTAAATATTTTCTTGCAATATCTCTTCCAATAACTATTTTTTGAATTTCTGTAGTTCCATCTACTATTTGAAGCATTTTAGCTACATATAATAGTTTACTAATTCTTGAATCTTTCATAAATCCTTCAGCACCAAAGTATTGAGCACATTTTACTAAAACTTCCATTGCTACTTCTGTTCCAAAATATTTATTTTTAGCTGCAGTTATTGCTACTGGTTCCCCTGAATCCATAACACTAGCAGTTCTATATACTAACCATCTTGCTGCTTCTATTTTTGCACTTAAATCTGCAAGTTCCCATTGTACTCCTTGATTTTTTAATATAGGTGTTCCAAATGATTCTCTTGTTGCTAGATATTCAGCAGTAATATCTAATGCTCTTTGAGCAACTCCCACTGCTATTGCTGGAGTGTATACTCTTGCTACGTCTATTGCTATTAAAGCTTCTTTAAATCCATTAGCTGATAATAGTCTACTTACTGGTACTACACAATCATCAAATTCAAGACTTCCACAAGACATTCCATTTCCTATTAAACGTTCTCTATTTTTTAGGAATTTTAGTCCTTTTGTTCCTTTATCTACTAAAAGCATAATCATGTTTTTAGAATCTTTTCCATCTTTTATCATTACATTATAGTAATCAGCATTTTCAGCATTTGATATCCAATCTTTTTTACCAAAAATATGATATCCATCTTCTCTTAGTTCTGCATAAGCTGTTGTTGCTGAAGGGTCACATCCTGAAGCTGATTCTGTCAATGCAAAAGCTGTTAATTTACTTCCATCTGCAAGTCCTGGAACTATTGCTTTTACTTCATCGCTTATTCCTTCATAGAATGTAGCTATTTCCATAGAAATATTATTATGTAATTGCATTTGGAAAGCCATCATTCCATCTCCATAAGCTAACTCTTCATATATTAAAGCTGTTTGTAAGTAGTTATATCCTTTTCCACCCATTTCTTTAGGAATTCCTACTCCACAGAAACCATTTTTTGCCATATCTTTTATTATTTCTCTGTTTAGTTCAGGACTTTTATCCACATCAAATGTTAATGGATATAGTTTCTCCTTTCCATAATTCAATGCTTTTTCATATAAATCTTTTTCTTCTTGTGTTAGTAATATTGCCATTTTTAATACCTCCTATTTGTTTTTATATTAAGTATGAAAAATTATTTTTTTATTTAAATTATTTTATATTTTATTTATCTACTTTTTGAGCTTTTTTCATTTGTGCTTTTTCACCAGTTTCATCTAAGAATAATGTTAATACAAAGAATACAAATGGAGCTAAACATGTAAGAGCTATTGCTTTATATAATCCAAATGTACTTCCTAAAATTCCTGCTAAACTTCCTCCTAAAGCTCCTCCTAATCCAACTAATGTAAATATAAATCCAGTTCCTAATGAAACAGCTTCTGAAGAAAGATTTGGTATTTTATATAAAACTGTAAATGCTAGTGGTACAAAAGAATAAGCTGCATATCCAGATATAAATGATGCTAGACATAATAATGGTATATTTGATGTTTGTAACATTGCAAAGTAAGAAATTGGTAATATAAGTCCAGATAAACAAATTATTGGTTTATCATATCCTATTTTTTTAGCAATTATTGGTGATAATAATGAAGATATCATTGAAGCTACTGGTAAAAATCCTAATACCATTCCTGCTTGTACTAATGTTAATCCTAAAGATTCAACTGCATATGTTGGCCAAAATGTATAGATTGCTATCCATGTTAATGATGTTCCAGGCCATCCAAGAGCTAGTAATAATACATTTTTTTGACTTACAGCTTCTTTTAATGGAGCTAATATAGATTTTTTTTCTTTCTTAACTTCTTCCACTTTATTTTCATTTTTATCTTTACATACAAATGTCCATAATACTGATAATGCTATTCCTACAAATCCCATAAGTATCATAACACTTCTCCAACCAGTCATTATAGCTAGTAAGAAAGGTATTGCTATTGTTCCTAAAGTTTGTCCAGCTGGTCCAGCAAAAGTTTCGATTCCATTTATAAATCCCATTTTATCTTTAGGAATGTATTGAATCTTAAATAAAACTAATACTGATAAAATTCCTGCTGCTACTCCCATAACAAATAATCTTCCTACAAATAACATCACAATATTTGTTGCAAAACCTTGTAATAACATTCCACTTCCAAGTACTAAGAAAATAATTTGTAAAATTCTTTTTGGTTTTGCTTTTGTGATAAATAATGAAATTGGAATTGTTAACAACCCTTTTCCTATCCAAGCTACAGCACTAAGCCATCCTGAAGTTTCTAATCCAAATCCAATTTCTTGTCTCATGTCTGGAAGAATAATACCAAAAGCAAAGTTGGATAAATTTGCTAACATAAAAGCTGCCCAACCTATGATAACTATTCCCCATCCTCTAAGTTCGATTTTTCCTGATGTTTCCATAAACTTTTTCCTCCCTATATTTTATTTTTTTATTCTTCTTCCCATTCCATAGCTCTTTTTACTGCCTTTTTCCATCCTCTATATTTTTTCTCTTTCTCTTCTTCACACATTGTTGGAATAAATTCTTTCTCTAATTTCCATTGTGAACTTATTTCCTCTTTTGATTCCCAGAATCCTACTGCTAATCCTGTTAAATAAGCTACTCCTAATC
>NZ_JABAFQ010000030.1 GCF_012843705.1 Fusobacterium sp. FSA-380-WT-3A
GAGACTATGGGTACTAAGATCCATGGTCAAAAGGGAAACAACCCAGACCGTCAGCTAAGGTCCCTAATTATAGCTAAGTGGGAAAGGAGGTGGAGATTCCCAAACAACCAGGAGGTTGGCTTAGAAGCAGCCATACCTTTAAAGAGTGCGTAATAGCTCACTGGTCGAGAGTCTCTGCGCCGACAATGTAACGGGGCTAAGCTATAAACCGAAGCTACGGAATCGCGTAAGCGATTGGTAGGAGAGCGTTCTGTAGGCTGTTGAAGGAGAACTGATAAGGAACTCTGGAGGTATCAGAAGTGAGAATGCAGGAATAAGTAGCGAGAAAGAGGGTGAGAATCCTTCTCGCCGGAAGACCAAGGTTTCCAGGGTAAAGCTTGTCTTCCCTGGGTAAGCCGGGACCTAAGCCCAGGCTATAATGCGTAGGCGAATGGAAAACAGATTAATATTTCTGTGCCACTGATAAATTGTGAAGGAGGGACGCAGAAGGGTATGTAAGCAGGAGAACGGAAGTTCCTGTGTAAGCATGTAGTATGACTTAGTAGGCAAATCCGCTAGGTTAGATATGAGGTGTGATGCGTAGAGCGTAAGCTTGAATTTACAGATCCCACGCTGCCAAGAAAAGCTTCTAGCGTTAATTTATTAGTGCCCGTACTGTAAACCAACACAGGTGGTCAGAATGAGAAATTTAAGGCGGACAGGCTAACTCTCGCTAAGGAACTCTGCAAAATGAATCCGTAACTTCGGGAGAAGGATTGCCCTTTTGTGTGGACTACTACGCGTGGAAAGCATGAGAGGGTCGCAGTGAAGAGGCTCAGGCAACTGTTTAACAAAAACACAGGTCTATGCTAAGCTGAAAGGCGATGTATATGGGCTGACACCTGCCCAGTGCCGGAAGGTTAAGAGGAGGAGTGAGAGCTCCGAATTGAAGCCCCGGTGAACGGCGGCCGTAACTATAACGGTCCTAAGGTAGCGAAATTCCTTGTCGGGTAAGTTCCGACCTGCACGAAAGGTGTAATGATCTGAGCGCTGTCTTGGCGGGAGGCCTGGTGAAATTGTATTACCGGTGAAGATACCGGTTACCTGCAGTAGGACGGAAAGACCCCATGGAGCTTTACTGTAGCTTGGTATTGGGTTTTGGTGTCATATGTATAGGATAGTTGGGAGACGAAGAAGTATGTCCGTCAGGATATATGGAGTCGCTGGTGGAATACCAACCATATTACACTGAAATTCTAATTTGAGGTTTGTAGCCTTGAAGACAGTGCTAGGTGGGCAGTTTGACTGGGGCGGTCGCCTCCGAAAGAGTAACGGAGGCGCCCAAAGGTTCCCTCAGGTTGGATGGAAATCAACCGCAGAGTGTAATGGCAGAAGGGAGCTTAACTGCGAGACTGACGGGTCGAGCAGGTGCGAAAGCAGGGCATAGTGATCCGGCGATTCCGAATGGAAGGGTCGTCGCTCAACGGATAAAAGCTACCCTGGGGATAACAGGCTGATTTTGCCCGAGAGTCCATATCGACGGCAAAGTTTGGCACCTCGATGTCGGCTCATCACATCCTGGGGCTGGAGAAGGTCCCAAGGGTTGGGCTGTTCGCCCATTAAAGTGGTACGTGAGCTGGGTTCAGAACGTCGTGAGACAGTTCGGTCCCTATCCACTGCAGGCGCAAGAGTATTGAAAAGATCTGTCCTTAGTACGAGAGGACCGGGATGGACAAACCTCTGATGTACCAGTTGTCACGCCAGTGGCACAGCTGGGTAGTCACGTTTGGACTAGATAACCGCTGAAAGCATCTAAGCGGGAAACTGACTTTGAGATAAGTACTCTATAGACAACTTCGAGACTAGGAGTTAGATAGGTTGGGAGTGAAAGTGAAGTAATTCATTGAGCGGACCAATACTAATAAGTCGGAATCTTAATCAAGAGAAATTACTATGTAGTATTGAGTGTTTAAGAGACAC
>NZ_JABAFQ010000031.1 GCF_012843705.1 Fusobacterium sp. FSA-380-WT-3A
AAGAACATTACCAATAGAAAGAGATATATGAATTGCTCCTTAGAAAGGAGGTGATCCATCCGCACGTTCCCGTACGGATACCTTGTTACGACTTCACCCCAATCGCTAACCACACCCTCGGAGCATCCATCCTTGCGGTTAGGCCTGCTACTTCAGGTGCAATCAACTCTCGTGGTGTGACGGGCGGTGTGTACAAGACCCGAGAACGTATTCACCGCAACATAGCTGATTTGCGATTACTAGTGATTCCAACTTCATGTACTCGAGTTGCAGAGTACAATCCGAACTACGAACAGCTTTCTGAGATTTGCTCCTTCTCGCGAAATTGCTTCTCTCTGTACTGCCCATTGTAGCACGTGTGTAGCCCAGCGTATAAGGGGCATGATGACTTGACGTCATCCCCACCTTCCTCCTGCTCATCGCAGGCAGTATCGCATGAGTGCCCAACTTAATGATGGCAACATACAATAGGGGTTGCGCTCGTTGCGGGACTTAACCCAACATCTCACGACACGAGCTGACGACAGCCATGCACCACCTGTCTCTAGGTTCTCCCGAAGGAGCACTAAGAAATCTCTTTCTCATTCCTAGGATGTCAAACGCTGGTAAGGTTCCTCGCGTTGCGTCGAATTAAACCACATGCTCCACCACTTGTGCGGGTCCCCGTCAATTCCTTTGAGTTTCATACTTGCGTACGTACTCCCCAGGCGGATTACTTATCGCGTTAGCTTGAGTGCCGAGGTTCGACCCCCGACGCTTAGTAATCATCGTTTACAGCATGGACTACCAGGGTATCTAATCCTGTTTGCTCCCCATGCTTTCGCGCTTCAGTGTCAGTATTCGTCCAGTGAGCTGACTTCTCTATCGGCATTCCTACAAATATCTACGAATTTCACCTCTACACTTGTAGTTCCGCCCACCTCTCCGATACTCTAGTTAGGCAGTTTCCAACGCAATACGGAGTTGAGCCCCGCATTTTCACATCAGACTTACCAAACCACCTAGACGCGCTTTACGCCCAATAAATCCGGATAACGCTTGCGACATACGTATTACCGCGGCTGCTGGCACGTATTTAGCCGTCGCTTCTTCTATTGGTACCGTCATTTGTTTCTTCCCAATTGAAAGCACTTTACAATCCTAAGACCGTCATCGTGCACACAGAATTGCTGGATCAGACTTTTGGTCCATTGTCCAATATTCCCCACTGCTGCCTCCCGTAGGAGTAAGGGCCGTGTCTCAGTCCCCTTGTGGCCGTTCACCCTCTCAGGCCGGCTACCCATCGTGGCCTTGGTGAGCCGTTACCTCACCAACTAGCTAATGGGACGCAAAGCTCTCTCGTAGCGCATATAGCTTTCATAATCTTATCATGCGATAAAATCATAATATCCGGTATTAGCTATCGTTTCCAATAGTTGTCCCAGACTACAAGGCAAGTTCTTTACGTGTTACTCACCCGTCCGCCACCTTACTATCACCGAAGTGAATTCAAGTAGACTTGCATGTGTTAAGCATTCTGTCAGCGTTCATCCTGAGCCAGGATCAAACTCTTCATTAAAACTTTATATTTATTGACTAGGTCAATTTAATTAACACTTACCGTTATTTAAACACCAAAATATGGTTGTTTGCTTGTCATATATCTCTATTCTGTTGTTAATGTCCTT
>NZ_JABAFQ010000032.1 GCF_012843705.1 Fusobacterium sp. FSA-380-WT-3A
AAAAAAACTTGCTTTTTATAAAAAATATAATATAATTATATTAAATAGTAGTTTATAAATAAGTATATTTTATTAAGGAGAGTGGTTTTTTATGTTCGCTTATCTACAAAAAATTGGTAAGGCTCTTATGGTTCCAGTAGCAGTTCTTCCAGCTGCAGCTATTCTTATGGGTATTGGTTATTGGATTGACCCTGTTGGTTGGGGAGGAAATAGCCAACTAGCAGCTTTTCTAATTAAAGCTGGAGCAGCTATTATTGATAATATGCCTATATTATTTGCTGTTGGTGTTGCTTTTGGACTTTCAAAAGATAAAAATGGTGCAGCAGCTCTTGCTGGATTAGTTGCTTTTGAAGTTGTTACTACTTTATTATCTATTGGTGCAGTTTCTCAAATGACAGGAGTACCAGCAGATCAAGTATCACCTGCATTTGGAAAAATTAACAATCAATTTGTAGGAATTTTATGTGGAGTTGTTGCAGGAGAATTATATAATAAATTCCATGGATTAGAACTTCCTAAATTTTTAGCATTCTTTAGTGGAAAAAGATTTGTACCAATTATAACATCAGTAGTAATGTTAGTTGTTTCATTCATATTATTATATGTTTGGCCAGTTATTTATTCAGCACTAGTTTCTTTTGGTATTGCTATTGCGAAATTAGGACCTATAGGAGCTGGAATTTATGGATTTTTCAATAGATTATTAATACCTGTTGGATTACACCATGCGTTAAACTCAGTATTCTGGTTTAACGTTGCTGGAATTAATGATATTGGTAGATTCTGGGGAGATCCTGCAGCAGCTTATAATGG
Organism: Fusobacterium sp. FSA-380-WT-3A; assembly: GCF_012843705.1. Classification (NCBI taxonomy): domain Bacteria; kingdom Fusobacteriati; phylum Fusobacteriota; class Fusobacteriia; order Fusobacteriales; family Fusobacteriaceae; genus Fusobacterium; species Fusobacterium sp. FSA-380-WT-3A. Next base: position 814 of record NZ_JABAFQ010000032.1, read on the forward strand.
ATTACCAGAAGCTATTCAAGGAAGTTATCATGTAGGAATGTATCAAGCAGGATTCTTCCCAATTATGATGTTTGGATTATTAGGAGCTTGTTTAGCATTTATAACTACAGCGAAAACAGAAAATAAAGAAAAAATAAAATCAATAATGTTAGCAGCAGGATTTGCAAGTTTCTTTACAGGAGTAACAGAACCAATTGAATTTGCATTTATGTTTGTTGCACCACCATTATATTTATTACATGCAGTTTTAACAGGAATATCAGTATTTATAGCAGCATCATTTGATTGGATGGCAGGATTTGGATTCTCAGCAGGATTTGTTGATTTCTTCTTATCATTACGTAACCCAAATGCAAATAATCCATTTATGTTAATAGTATTAGGATTAGTATTCTTTGTAGTATACTTTGTAATATTTAGAGCAGTAATAGTTAAAGCAAACTTAAAAACTCCAGGAAGAGAAGAAGATGACGATACTGCAGTAATTAATGAATTCAAAGGAGAAGCTACATCTAATGCAAAATTAGCAGCAGCATTATTACCATTATTAGGAGGAGTAGAAAATATAGTTGTAATAGATAACTGTACAACAAGATTAAGATTAGAAGTTAAAGATTCTACAAAAGTGCAAGATAAAGAAATTAAAAAATTAGTACCTGGAGTATTAAAACCAAGTGCTACTGCAGTACAAGTAATAGTAGGACCACATGTAGAATTTGTAGCAACTGAATTAAAAAAATTAGTATAATTTAATAAAAGAA
>NZ_JABAFQ010000033.1 GCF_012843705.1 Fusobacterium sp. FSA-380-WT-3A
TTTCTAAGGAAATTATAAATTGATTTTATATAAAAATTTTTTAATTTTTTATATGAAAATAGACAAAAATAAGTAGAAAAGTAAAAAAATCCTAAATTTTTATAAGCGAAAAAAACTGATATTAGAATCAGTTTAATAAGAGTATTCTTTATAGCGAATGGAGCCAGTACGGCTACTAAAATATGTTATTTCTTTAATTCTCATTTTGACATGACATTTAAAGCAATAAAAAGGATTTACTTGAAAAGTATCCCAAGTTTCAACTTGATAAAATGTACTTTTAGAGTATTTGGATACATATTTTCTCATAGTTTCCATAATACTTTTAATTTCTTTATTTACATTTCTTGAATAAATTCCAAAACGTTTAATCATTTTAAAATGTTTAGGAGGAATATGAATAATTAATTTAGAAAGAAAAGTTTCAATATCTAGTGTTAGTTCTACTCTTTCTTTGTTGTTAGCAAGATCTTCGTAATAGAAAGTGACATTTCCATCAGAATAATCAATAATTTTATATTCAGCGATAGGAGCCCTAGATAAATATCTACCAATATACTTAATAGCCTTAATATTATTATTTAAATCATTTTTAGCAACATCAAAAAAGAATCTTGTATTTTTATGATAAAGTTGGGAAGCAACATGATAAGCTTTTTTCTTTAGTTTTTCATTTTCATAATTACCATTTTTAACAATATCAATAACTAATTTTTTCCATTGTCCAACAATGGAATTAATATGAAAATATTTTTTTTCGAGATATTTGTGATTTTTATTGAATCCACCTAAAGTAACAATAGCATGGATATGTGGATTTCATTTGAGGTCGCGCCCAAAGGTATGAATAACAGTAATTAAACCATAATGTAAAATATCAGAGTTAGTAAAATATTTTTTAGAATACTTACCAATTTTGTGAACTCTTTCATTTTTACGTTTAATATTATGAAATTGATATTGAAATATATCATTGATAGCATATGTAAGTTTAGTTAAAAGATTTCTATCATAAAAGAAAAATTCTCTAAGTTCTTTAGGTATAGTAAAAAGAACTGCTCTATGTTTAACATCAATAAGGGAACTAGCAGTTTTTTCAGCCCAAATAGCAGAATATTTTTTACCGCATGAAGGACAAAGTCTAGATTTACAAGTAACTTTAAATTTATGAGTCGCTTTACAAATAGGACATTGATAAAGAGCAAAGCATTTCTCAAGGGAACAAGCTTGAAATTTTAGAATAGTTTCAGAAATATTAGCAAAATGCTGATCATTAAAATATTTTTTGATTTTTAGAAGTAAATTTGCTATATTAATGTTAGAGAATATATGTTTTAATTGCATGTATGTCTCCTTTGTATAAATTGTTGTGGTGACTATATTATACAAAAAAGAGAGCTGAGTAAAACATTTTTTTTAAAATGTTACTCAGCTTTTTTTA
>NZ_JABAFQ010000034.1 GCF_012843705.1 Fusobacterium sp. FSA-380-WT-3A
TCCCAAACTACTTTTCTATATCCTTCTACATCTGTATCTCCTTCTGTACTGATACAAAGTATTCTTGAGTTTTCATCTATCTTTAATGCTTCCATTAATTCTTTATATTCTTCTTTTCTTTCTGATAAAATTGTAAATAATCCTAATCCTACAGCTCCTGATTCTCCTGATATTACTCTTTGGTCATCTTTTAATGGGCTTGATAATACCCTCATTCCTCTTGCTGCCACTTGGTCATCACATGAAACTGAGAAATCTGCATTATCTCTTAAAATTTTCCAACTTATTGTATTTGGCTCTCCACAAGCTAATCCTGCCATTATTGTTGTTAAATCTCCTCCTACATTATGAGGATTTCCATCATTTGCTTCCATTGATTTATAAATACAATTTGCTCCATGAGGTTCACAAATTACAGTAACTGGTCTATCATCTCCATATAAATAAGATAAATATCCTTGAACTGCTCCTGCAAAAGACCCTACCCCTGCTTGTAAAAATACATGAGTTGGTTTTTCTTCTCCTGCTTCTTTTAATTGTTCTATTACTTCATTTATTATTGTTGAATATCCTTGCATTATCCATAATGGTATTTCTTCATATCCATCCCAAGCTGTATCTTGTACCATTATCCAACCATAATCTTCTGCTCCTTTATTTGCTAATCTTACTGCATCATCATAATTTAAATCTGTAATAGTTACATCTGCTCCCTCTCTAGCTATCGCATCAAATCTCATTTTTGCTGAACCTTTTGGCATGTAAACTACTGATTTTTGTTTTAATCTATTTGCCATCCAAGCTACTCCTCTTCCATGGTTACCATCAGTAGCTGTTACAAATGTTACATCTCCTAGTTCTTTTTTAATTTCATCTGATATCAACACATTATAAGGAAGTTCATTTATATCTTTTCCTAATCTTTGACTTAAATATTTCCCTATTGCATAAGAACCTCCTAAAACTTTAAAAGCATTTAATCCAAATCTTTTAGATTCATCCTTTAGCCAAACTTTTTTTACTCCATAATGTTCTGCTAAATTTTTTAAATCTACTAGTGGAGTTGGTTTATAATTTGGTAAACTTTTATGAAATTCATATACATCATGTATACTTTTATTATCAAATCCTACTAGTTCAGATTTTTCATAATTTACATCTCTACTTTTAGTATTATGAACCCATTTTAATAATTCCATTTTTGCCTCCTAAATTTTCTTTAAAATTATTTAAATTAATTATAAGCATTTTTTGTGCCATTTATTATTTT
>NZ_JABAFQ010000035.1 GCF_012843705.1 Fusobacterium sp. FSA-380-WT-3A
TATTTTTTTAAATTTAACATTACATCATATATTAAAGCCCCTGCTAATTTGGAAGTTCTACTATCTATATCGTAAGTTGGATTTACTTCCGCAAAATCTATACATACCACTTTTCCTGTTTTCATTATTTCTCTTAATATTCTCTTTCCTTTTTTTGGACATAATCCCATTATTGTTGGAGCTGAAACACCTGGAGCTTGGGCTGCATCAAATACATCCATACAGAAAGTTATATATACTTTATCTACTTTTTCTATAAATTCTTCTAACTTTTCTACTATATAATTTTCTTCATATTCTTCATCCAACATTAATACATTATACTTTTCTGCTGTTTCTATTAATCTTTTTGTATTTCCTTGTTTTTTAAATCCTACTATACTATAAAAAGCATTTTTATCTCTATCTAATATTTGTTTAAAAGATGTTCCTGATGATGGCCCATTATCATATGGTCTTATATCTAAATGAGTATCAAAGTTTATAAGTCCTATTTTTTCATCCTTATATACTTTTCTTACACCACTGTAAGAACCATAAGCTATATCATGTCCTCCTCCTAATCCTATTGGTAACATTCCTTTTTTTATTACCTCTGAAACTTTTTCTGAATATTCTTTTTGCGCTTCTTCTAATACTTGACTTTTTAAATTTCTATAATCATAAACGCTTAAACCATCTATTTTAGGAAAAGATTGCATTGCTTTTCTTATGGCATTACTTCCTTCTTCTGCTCCTTTTCTTCCTTGATTTCTTACTACTCCATCATCTGTATTGTATCCTACAAAACAAACCCCTAACTCATTTTCTTTAGCTTCAGAAAATTCCTTAACAACTTGCCAAAGTCTTAAATCAACTTCTTCATCACTATCAAATCTTCCATTCCACAAGTCTTTCATTTTTTCCTCCCTTATTTCTCCACATAACCATAGAATATTTTTCCATTATTTTGTATTTTTATTTTTTTATTATCTGTTATTAATATTTCACCACTTTTTAATTCATTGTTATCTACTAATAAACTTCCAGATATACAAAATACAAATCCTAATAAATCTTTTTCAGAAAATATTATATTTTCTTCTTTTTCTATCTCTTTAAAGAAAAAATCTCCACTACCATCTCTTATCATAAGATTAAAATCTGTAACTTTACCTTTAGAAAAAGTATCCCAATCTCCTTCAAATCTATCTATTTGATATTTTTCTAAAGTTATATTATGATGATTTTTATGTTCTAACTCCATT
>NZ_JABAFQ010000036.1 GCF_012843705.1 Fusobacterium sp. FSA-380-WT-3A
TTAGCTATAATTAGGGACCTTAGCTGACGGTCTGGGTTGTTTCCCTTTTGACCATGGATCTTAGTACCCATAGTCTCACTCCTAAGATTAAAAATTACGGTATTCGGAGTTTGGTTAGCTTCGGTAAGCAATATGCCCCCTAGACTATTCAGTGCTCTACCCCCGCAATTTAATTCTTAAGGCTGCACCTAAATGCATTTCGGAGAGAACGAGCTATCTCTCAGTTCGATTGGCGTTTCACCCCTAAACCTATCTCATCTCCCAACTTTTCAACGGCGGTGAGTTCGGGCCTCCACTGTGTCTTACCACAGCTTCACCCTGGACAGGATTAGATCACCAAGTTTCGCGTCTACGCCTAACGACTTAGCGCCCTATTAAGACTCGGTTTCCCTACGGCTCCGGTATACTTAACCTTGCCGTTAAACGTAACTCGCAGGATCATTCTCCAAAAGGCACGCCATCACCCTTACGGGCTCTGACCGCTTGTAAGCACACGATTTCAGGTTCTATTTCACTCCCCTCCCGGGGTTCTTTTCACCTTTCCCTCACGGTACTATACGCTATCGGTTAACAAGAGTATTTAGTCTTACGAGATATGGTCCTCGCTGATTCACACAGAATTCCTCGTGTTCCGTGCTACTTGGGAGAGCTTTACGATTGTTACAAATTACCTATACAGGACTATCACCTTCTATGGTTAAGTTTTCCAACTTATTCTAATTCTTTAAAACAACTCGTTGAATATCTTGCAGTTCTTCAAAAAGCTTCCCACAACCTCGCGCAAGCAACGACTGCATTCTTGACACTTACGCGATTTAGACTTGGTCCCCGTTCGCTCGCCGCTACTTAGGGAATCGTTTTTACTTTCTTTTCCTCAGACTACTTAGATGTTTCAGTTCATCTGGTTACCGTTTTCACACTAAGACTTCATCTTAGTAGATTTCTCCATTGGGAAATCCTGGGATCAAAGTTCGATTGCAACTACTCCAGGCTTATCGCAGCTTACCACGTCCTTCATCGGCTCTTATTACCTAGGCATCCACCGTGTGCCCTTAATTCTCTTAATCTTTAAATTTAAGTTTGCTAACTCTACTAAAAAATTTAGTAAAATTGTTTGGTTTCTCTAATTACTATGTAGTTTCCAATGTTCAAGAAGTAATGTAAGAACATTACCAATAGAAAGAGATATATGAATTGCTCCTTAGAAAGGAGGTGATCCATCCGCACGTTCCCGTACGG
>NZ_JABAFQ010000037.1 GCF_012843705.1 Fusobacterium sp. FSA-380-WT-3A
TCAATACCACATACACTTTCCTTTGGAAAAATAGTATTGGAGATATTACCAAATTATAGTGGAAATGTAAATTCTTTGTGGTGGGCATTATCATTAGGCGCTTGTTTAGGAGGAAATATGACAATAGTAGGAGCAGCAGCTAATATGGTAGGAACCTCAGTAGCAAAGAAAGTAGGAATAGAAATAACCTTTAAAGAATTTTTTAAATGGGGAACAATAGTAGTAATACAATCAATTATATTAAGTTTAATTTATATTTATGTAAGATATTGATAGGGGGAAAAATGAAACTTGCTAATTATTTTGATAAAGAATTAATATTTATAAATGTGAAAGGAAATACACAAGAAGAAGTAATAAAAAATATGGTAGAACATATAGCTTCTAAAGAAGATATAGTATTAAATAGTAAAGAAGAAATAAAGAAAGCTATAATAAAAAGAGAAAATGAAATATCCACAGCAATAGGAATGGGAGTAGCTGTACCCCATGCAAGAATTCAAAATTTTAATGATTTTATAGTAGCAGTAGGATTATTGGAAACACCTATAGAAGTACAAGTAGAAGGATTATTAGAAAAAGATAAGGTAAAAGTAGTGTTTTTAGTAATTTCAGACATATTAAAGAATAAAAATATGTTAAAAATAATGGGTGGAATATCAAAAATAGCTTTAAAAAAACCAGAATATTTAGAAAAGATAAAGAATGCTAAAACAGAAAAAGAGGTAATAGAGGCAGTAGAGAAAGCTGATGTAGAGTTTGGACATAAGATAACAGCAGATGATGTATTAAGCCCAGATATATCACCAGTAAAAGAAGATACAACTTTAGAGATGGTAGCTAAAAGATTAATAAATGAAAAAATAAGTGGAATACCAGTAGTAGATGAGAAAAATAACTTTTTAGGGGAAATAACAGAAAAAGAGTTAATAGAATATGGAATGCCCAAATATTTATCATTGATGAAAGATTTAGACTTTTTAACAGTAGGAGAACCATTTGAAGAATATTTATTAAAAGAGGAAACAGCAACAATAAAGGAATTATATAGAAGAAAAGAGAATCTATATGTAATAGATAAGAAAACACCAATAATGGAGATATGTTTTATAATGGTGAAAAAAGGAATAACAAGAATATATGTAGTAGAAAATGGAAAATTATATGGAGTAATAAGAAGATACGATATAATAAAAAAAGTACTACATATTTAA
>NZ_JABAFQ010000038.1 GCF_012843705.1 Fusobacterium sp. FSA-380-WT-3A
AAAAGGACTAAATTTCTTTAGTCCTTTTTTATCTCTAATAATTTTTATTATTATTTGATAATTTCTGAAACAACTCCTGATGCTACTGTTCTTCCACCTTCTCTAATAGCAAATCTTAATCCTGGTTCCATTGCGATTGGGTGTATTAAGTTTACTGTTACTGTGATGTTGTCTCCTGGCATTACCATTTCTACTCCTTCTGGTAAGTTTACTGCTCCTGTTATATCTGTTGTTCTGAAGTAGAATTGTGGTCTATATCCTGTAAAGAATGGAGTATGTCTTCCTCCTTCTTCTTTTGTTAATACGTAGATTTCTCCTTTAAATTCTGTATGTGGAGTGATTGTTCCTGGTTTTGCTAATACTTGTCCTCTTTCTACTTCTTCTTTCTTAGTTCCTCTTAATAATGCTCCTATGTTATCTCCTGCTTCTCCTTGATCAAGAAGTTTTCTGAACATTTCTACTCCAGTTACTGTTGTTTTTGCTGTTGGTTTGATTCCGATTATTTCTACTTCTTCTCCAACTTTGATGATTCCTCTTTCTACTCTTCCTGTTACAACTGTTCCTCTTCCTGTTATTGTGAATACGTCTTCGATTGGCATTAAGAATGGTTTGTCTATTGTTCTTTCTGGCGCTGGAATGTAGCTATCTACTGCATCCATTAATGCCATTATTTGGTCTACCCATTTTTGTTCTCCGTTTAATGCTCCTAATGATGATCCAACTATTACTGGTACTTCATCTCCTGGGAATCCATATTCAGTTAATAATTCTCTTACTTCCATTTCTACTAATTCTAATAATTCTTCGTCGTCAACCATATCTGCTTTATTTAAGTATACTACAATGTATGGTACTCCAACTTGTCTTGATAATAGTATGTGTTCTCTTGTTTGAGGCATTGGTCCATCAGCTGCTGATACAACTAGGATTGCTCCATCCATTTGAGCTGCTCCTGTAATCAT
>NZ_JABAFQ010000039.1 GCF_012843705.1 Fusobacterium sp. FSA-380-WT-3A
TAACACTTACCGTTATTTAAACACCAAAATATGGTTGTTTGCTTGTCATATATCTCTATTCTGTTGTTAATGTCCTTTTTAGATGTCCTTCTCGTGGACAAGAAATATCATACCACTTTTTTTATATTACGTCAATAGTTTTTTTACTTTTTTTTTATTTTTTTTATTTTATATTGAAATTATTAGATTTTTATTAATTTCTACAAAATTTTACTTAAATATAATTTAGATATAGAACCTATTATGATTTTTAGTTTATAATGGAAATTATAAAATTTAAATTTTAAAAAGTTAAATTATGAATTAAACATAGAAATAATACTCAGAATATCAATTAAAGTTTTTAAAAACAAATTAGTAATATTTGACTAATATTAATATAAAGTATTTCTTAAAATAGATAATATTTTAAAAATTTATAATAATTTTTGAAGAATAATTTATATTAACTATTTTGAATAAAATTTTTGGTTTTATAAAATTAAATATTATTTAATAGACAAAGTAATATTTTATAAATGATTATGTTTAGTCAAAATCTAAATAAATATAAAAATATTTATTTTCTTTAAATCTTAGAAATATTTATATTATTAATTTGAAATTATACTGATTATTTAATTTATATTAATTTTTATATGAATTATAATTATTCACATAAAATAAAATTATAAATAAT